>JBKPSP010000068.1:0-23010 GCA_046735175.1 Acidobacteriota bacterium | reverse complement strand
CAGCACGAGGAAATCACTCGTCCATCACCTTCGACCTAAAAAAGGCAGGCCACTTACTCGTTGGCTTCGCTCTCCAGTGCTTCCAGCATATCGTCATTCACGCGCCACTTCCTAAGAATGGAAAATGCCGTTTTCGTCGAGAAGCCTGCGCGCATGAGCTGGCGAAAGATGCGGGCAGCGTCTTTCTGGGTGGCGGGTTTCAGGAGACGCTTGCGCCTGAGGTAGTCGCGTGCCTGCTTTTCTTCGTTGACTTCGGCGAAGGCGCCATCGACGGCTTTCTCGATTAGTTCGCTGTGAACACCTCTTGATTTTAGTTCTGTGATCACACGGCGGCGGCCGAACTTCTGGTTGTCGCGGCGCAGGCTGGAAAAGGCGGTAGCGTATTTTGCATCGTTCAGATATCCCTGATCTTTGAGGCGGCGAATGATCAATTCGACCAGAGTCTTGCCAATTTCGCTCTCGTTGTCGACTCGTTGTCGCAATAAGCGTTTCAGTTCGGCGATCGAACGCATGCGCCGCGCGAGTGCGCCGATGGCGTATTCGTAAAGTTCATCTTCGGTTTCGAGTTTTCGCGGGCGGCCAAATGCCATGCTCTCTATACGTTAGCAGGCTGTGCAACGTTTACCCGAATGTTAACAACTGTTTACATAATTTCTGATGACAATGGGAACTTGCGGGCGTCTATATACGTAATCAAAGACAGGAGCAGGTCATGCTAACCGTGAGGGTTGAACGTGCTGAAGATGTCGCGATCGTGAATGTGACCGGCAGGATCGTTCGCGGCCAGGAGTCTACGCTGAAGAATGCGGTGCTCGCGGAGGAGCGGGCGCGGATGATTGTGCTCGATCTGACGGAGGTTGAATCGCTGGACGCGGGCGGACTGAACCTGCTCGTGTCTTTGCATCGCTGGACCGAGAGCAAGGGCGCGCATTTGCGACTGGTGAACCCACGTCCGTTTGTTTACGAGATGCTGACGCGCACTCATCTGGATTGCGTGTTCGATATTTCCTCGCTGAATCATGCACTCGCAGTTCTGGGGAACTGCGAGTGTAATGCCATGCCGGCGCACGCTGCTGCGTGACGGTTGTCGGTGGCTGGTGGTCGGTGGCTGGTTACTACTTTGTAAAGCCGACATTATCGTTAAAGAAGAATGGGCCGCCTTTTTGGCGGCCCATCGTCATTGTTAGTTGATGTCTAAGAGCTACTTTGATCCGTACCCCGCGGCCTGCATCGAGTTCTTGGACATGTCGCTGGTGGACGAGATGCCCTGCATGCGCAGCTTGAAGTCGTCAGCATTCGAGGCGTTGTCGAGAGCGGTTTCGTACTGGATCAAGCCAGCCTGGAACAGGTCCCAGAGCGATTGATCGAAGGTCTGCATGCCGTATTGCGATGTGCCTGCGGAGATGGCGTCGCGAACGGCGCGGGTTTTTTCCGGAACGAGAATACATTCGCGGATGTAAGCGGTATTGATCATGACTTCGACCGCGGGAACACGGCCTTCGCTGTCGCTGCGCTTTACCAGTCGCTGGCTGACTACGGCGCGCAGGACGGCGGCAAGCTGCAAACGAATTTGTTTCTGCTCCGGCGGAGGAAAGACCGCGATGATACGGTTAATAGTTTCGACCGCGTCGAGCGTGTGCAGAGTTGAGAAGACCATGTGACCGGTTTCGGCTGCGTGCAACGCTGTACCGATGGTTTCCATGTCTCGCATTTCGCCGACCAGAATCACGTCGGGGTCCTGACGCAAACTGGCGCGCAGGGCGGTTGAGAAGCTTGGGGTATCGACCTCCACCTCGCGCTGGTTGACGTAACCCTTTTTATCGCGATGCAGGAATTCGATTGGGTCTTCGATGGTGATGATGTGCTCGGCGCGGGTGGAGTTCACGCGATCAATCATGGCGGCGAGTGTGGTTGATTTACCAGAACCGGTCACGCCGGTGACCAGCACCAGTCCGCGCGGCATTTCGCAAATCTGCTCGATGACCTTTGGCAGATAGAGTTCGTCGAGGGCGCGAATCTTGGTCGGGATGACGCGGAGCACCAGGCCGACGTTTCCGCGCTGCTGGAATACGTTCACACGGAAGCGTCCGAGGCCGGCGACGCCGTACGCCATATCAATTTCTGATGTCTCTTTGAATTTCTGCTTTTGCCGGGCCGACATCATGCTGAATGCCATGGTGAGCATGTCTTCAGCGGTGACGCGCGGCTGGTCGGTGAGCGGCTGCAACTCGCCGTCAACTCGCAGGTGAGGATAGTTGCCGACCTTCAGGTGCAAGTCGGAGGCTTTGCGCTCCATGGCAATTCGCAGGAGATCGTCAATGTGCATGCTGGGATCCTTAAAGGCCGAGTTTCAAAGTTTCGCGTCTCAAAGTTTCAAAGAGCAATAGCCTTCTATTGATTACCGTTGAAGACGGTGAGCCTTGAGAACTTGAAACTCTGAAACCCTGAAACTTTGAAACCTTCTGTATCATCCCGCGAATCGGTACCTTGCCCAAGATGACCTAAGTAATGGGACTTGTGGAGCGCTAGGCTTCAGGCTTCAGGCTTCAGGCTTCAGGCTTCAGGCTTCAGATAAAACAACCCTCGCAGACCAGCCTTGCACCAAAAGAGAAGGCCCGCCAAAAGCGGGCCTTTTGAAACAGCTTTTCTTGTTGCTTAGAACCTGATTTGCGGTCCGAAGGTTACTCGCAGGTTGTTATAGGTTCCGTTGTTCAGGAACACTTCGTCTCCGGCTTCGAGGCGAAGGCCGAAGAATCCCCAGAAGCCTTCAAAACCCGCGCCGGGGTACAGGGCAAAGTGCGTGCCGCCGCCACCCACGCCGGCTATCGCGTTACCCACCGTGCCGGGAGTGACTGCAGCGTTGGTCTTAGTGAAATTGATAAATCCAACTTTGCCGGTGACAAAGAACTTGAACGGCCCACTGGTCTGGAACTTGGGCCCGAACAAACCGGTAAGTGGACGCACCTTGGTGGTCACAAACTGGGTGCTCACGCCGTTGTTAAAGGTGCTGGTGAAGTTGCGTGTGAAGTCATAGTTCATTTCGGCTTCGAGTTGCACATTGTGACTGACGTTAAAGCCGGTGCGAGCGCCGAAACCCACGAAGTTGGTAGCCTTCGACGACCCATTCGGGTCAAATCGGAAGTAGTCGGCGAAGATACCGAACTGACCGTGGTCGTAGTCTCCGTGCCGCTCCTGGGCCACAACCCAACTCGGCACCGCCATCAACGCTGTCAGAATCCCTAAACAGATAACACGTTTCATTGGGTACCTCATCCTCCTCAAATTCCGTTGCTTTGCCGCGACTTTCCCTAGCAGCGCCCGAATACAGGTCACGGTACTGGTTTGGATGCGGTGGGGGTGTGCAGGTTGGGTGGTCTGAGCGTGGACGACAACGTAGGGGTTATATGGTAGGAGGACTAAGGCTCATTGTCATTGCCCGGTATAAGCAGTCTTGTATCCGGGGTTGGTGTCAGGACGAAGTTTGTTGGGATACTCCAGATCGGCCTTCACATCGAGGGAGACTTTCTTGAATTCTTTGAAGACCTCATAGGGACCGGATACGGCGATGAAATTCTTGCGCATGTTCGAGTTGACTCCGGCGGTGCTGATGTTGATGGTGCCGGCGCCGATCGAGTTTTCGAGAGGTCCGACGGTTACCTGCAAATCCGTGATCTGGTCGAAATCAATGGATTCATAGCTGACGCCCCTGAGGCCCGCCGCGGAACATGGCGCGGCGCGTGGTGATCGCATAGGCGGTGTTCTTGTGCACGAGAACCAGCCGCAGCATGTTCAGCAGGCTTCCCCAGAACGGAAACAAGTGCAACGCGAAAAAAGGAACCATGAATCCAGTGAAGCCCGAGGGAGCGCGATGGCTACTGTCGAACATGGGAAGGATGAATCCGAAAAAGTCGATCGAAAACCAAATTAAACCAAGCACGAGGAAAGGAATACCCGTGGCGAGGAAAGGAAGGAACGCCGGGCGGCCAGCCCACAACACGCTCTCATTGGGATCGCGTATCTGGTCAAACAGTTGGGCTGCGGAGATGTCGGTGTTCATGGGCGAAGCATAACTTAGAGGGAGAGAGCGGGTGAGTTACGGAAGTGATCGAACGAAAAGAGCCGGCCTCCGAGGGGCAGGTGAGAGACACCTGTGCTCGCCCAAGCACGAGTGAGACTTATGAGGACGTAGTTGGCTTTGAGACCGGAACTAACGGCGTCCGCGATCGCGCCCACCACCGCCGGCGCGTTCCGCCTTAGGTCGCGCTTCGTTGACGTTGATCGTGCGTCCGCCGAATTGGCTGCCGTTCAGGGCAGCGATGGCTTTGTCCCCTTCTTCTGCGTTTGTCATTTCGACGAAACCGAAGCCACGCGAACGGCCGGTCTCGCGATCGGTGAGAATGCTGACGCGATCCACCTGTCCGTAGGCCTCGAAGATCTGACGCAACTCGTCTTCACCGGTGTTAAAGCTCAAGTTCCCAACGAAAATGTTCTTCATGGATGCCCCCATCTCTGTGTTTGCGAACCGGGTCGAACTGTCCAGAAAACAGAGGCGGTTTTAGCCCAGACCCGCAAGCGCGCCGAGAGTATAGCAAATTCGCAGGATTGGCAAGTGGAATCGTGGTCGGCTGCGCCGGAGCGGGCTTCGGGGCGCTAACATTTATCTACTTTCCAGTAGCCGCCCGGCTGATAGCCGAGTTCGAGGAGGCGGTTTTTGGGATCGTGGCGCTTGCCGCATTGCGGGCAGGTCAGGTAGCGGCTCCAGGTGGTGCCGATGCTGTCGTAGTTTTCAGCGACGGAGAAGGTGGTGCCGCAGCTGCAGGGGACCAAGAACATACGGGGGACTTGTTTACTCGATCGCCGGTTCCGATCCATAACTAAGAGCTTAAACCACAGAGGACACAGAGGGCACAGAGGGTGCCGTGCCATCTCTATTCAAAAGTCGGGGAGCGATAGGCGACCTTTCCTCCGACTATTGTTAATAGCACCTTGGTCTCGACGATCTTCGAGGGATCGATTTTGAAGAGATCTTGCGAGACGACGATGAGGTCTGCGACTTTCCCGGGCTCAATGGAACCCTCGGTTTCTTCGCGATGTCCGGCGAAGGCGGCGTTCAGGGTGTAGCCCTTGATGGCGTCCTCGAGGGTGAGGCGCTCGGATGGAATCCAACCACCCTTGGGTTCGCCTTCTCTGGTCTGGCGGGTCACGGCGTTTTGCAGTCCGGCCCAGGGGCTGAGGGTCACTACCGGCCAGTCGCTGCCGAAGGCGAGGACGCCGCCGGCAGCTTGAATGCTGTGCCAGGCCCAGCCACGCTGCGCGCGTTCGGGGCCGATGTTGGGCGCCCAGACATCAAAGATGTCCTCGTCTGGATAAGCGTGCAACGGCTGCATGCTGGCGATAACGCCGAGCTTGCCGAAACGGGGAATGTCGGCGGCGGAGACGTCTTCTATATGCTCGACCCGATGGCGCATATCCCTCGTGCCGTTTAGCTTGGCCGCGTATTCGTATCCGTCGAGCGCGGTTCGAATTCCACGGTCGCCGATGGCGTGGGTGAAGATCTGAATTCCGCGCTTGTCCAACTCGGCGACGAAATGCTTGTAGCGTTCGGGATCCCATAGCAACTGGCCTGAGAGTGATGGATTATCCGCGTAGGGCGCAAGCATGGCGGCAGTGTGGGTTTCAATCACTCCGTCCATAAAGAACTTTACGGCGCCGGCGGAAATCCATTCGTCGTGGTATCGGACGCGCTCTGCAACGATCTGCTGCAGCTCTTGATTTGTGACCTCGGGAGGGCTAAGGCGGTGCGCAATGTAGAAGCGGAGCGTGAGCTTGCCCTGGCGTTGCAATTCCTGAAGCAGATCGATGTTGTGCAGGTCGTCGCGCAGGGCGTCAACCTCACTGAGGCCGTGGACTCGAGTCAGGCCGAGCTGATTGGCCAGTTCGATTCCGGCTTGAAGCACCTTCAGTCTCTGATCATGGTTTGGCGCGGGAATCGCGCGGCGAACGATTTCATCGGCAGGGTCTTCTTTTACTGCTCCGGTGGGCTCTCCAATTTTGGGGTCGCGGACAAACTCGCCGCCGGTTGGATTGGGAGTGTCCCTGGTGATGTGGGCAAGCTCGAGAGCTTTGCTGTTCGCCCAATAAGAATGGCCGTCGAATCCGTCGAGATATACGGGACGATCGGGGACGATCTCGTCGAGCAGTTTCTTGTCCGGTAATCCGGATGGAGCAAAGACTGGATAGTTCCAGCCTCGCCCGAGGAGCCAGGGTTCGTTGGGGTGGCTGGCGGCATAGGCTTTTATGCGGCTCTGGATTTCGGGAATTGTCTTGGCGTCGTTCAGGTAAATCTGCTGCAGGAGAAGCGAGGCTTCCATGAAGTGAACGTGACAATCGGTGAAGCCGGGGAGGACGAGGCGGCCTTTGGCGTCGATGACATGCGTCTTGGGCCCTTTATGGTGGTCGATCTCGTTGTCTGTTCCGACGGCGAGAATTCTTCCGTCGCGGATGGCGAGAGCTTCGGCCCAGGGATGGGCGGAGTCCACGGTGTAGATGCGGCCGTGGAGGACGATGGTGTCGGCGGGTTGCGGAGAGCCGGCATGTGCTCGGCAGACAAAGAAGAATGAGATGTAGACAAGAATCAGAGCGCGAAGGTTAAGTCTCATAGGTCCTCGCAACTGCAAAGTCATTGCCGGCATTGTCGCGGACAAGAGTGTCCGCGCCACACATGCTCAGAAAGTTGGTGGGGTATTGACCCACAACACCACTGTGTCGGTGCGTCCGGGATTGCTCCACTGGTGCGGGACGGCACTTTCGAAATAGAAGCTGTCGCCGGATTTCAGGCGATACTCTTCGCCACGCAGTGAAATCTGCAGCTCGCCTCGCAGGACGAACAAAAATTCCTCGCCGACGTGAGTATAAGATTCGCCGCTGCCTGCGTTTGGCGCGATGCGGAACAGGTGCGGTTCCATGACGGTGTTTCCCCAGGCGAGCAGCTCCATGCGAACGCCTTCGCCGGCTTCGAGGACCTTGCGCGCTTTCGGCCGCACGAGATGCTTATTGGGTTCGGTGGTGTCGTAGAAATCCAGGATGTTGGTTTTATAGTAGCGGGCGAGCTTGCGGAGCGTGGCAACCGACGCGCTCATTTGCGAGCGCTCTACCGCGCTCAGAAATCCGACGGAAACGCCAATGGCTTTAGCCACCGTAGCCAGCGAGTGTTTCTTCTGCAAGCGCAACTGACGGAGCCGGGTCCCAATTGCGCCGGCGGCGCCATCGCGAGCGGGCTGGACGAGGCCATCACGCTTGAGGGTCTGTACGATTGCCGGGGCATTCATCCCGCGCACTTTGCGCAGGAAATTGGCGCGTTTGAGAAGTTGCACGTCTTCGCGGCCGTAAAGGCGGTACTTGCTGGCGGTGCGCTGGGGACGGGTGAGTCCGAGGCTCTCCCACATGCGAATCATGGTGGGAGAGACCCCTACAAGCCGGGCGACATCGCCGATCTTTAGATAATCGTTGTGGCTGTTTAAATCCATCGGCTCACGGAAAGCGACGGGCTGCGTCAGATGCGGAGGGGCGCTTTTCGACTTGACAGTACTGTTAACGTCCCACTAACCTTGCTGGATTATAGCAAGGTTTGCTTTTCCTGCAATACGATCTGGTTCAAAGTTCTTTAAGCAAAATTCAGCTCGGAGGCGTTGCATGTTCTCCCCCACATCGCGTTACGCGGCAAGGTTGTTTGCGCTTAGCTCCGCAGTTCTGATCCTCACTTCTTCTGTTCTTGCGCAGAGTACCGGCGGTCGAATTATTGGCCGGGTCGCGGACTCCACCGGTGCGGTGGTTGGCGGCGTGACTGTCACCTTGAAAAATCAGGCGACGGGTGTGAGTCGCGAAACCAAGACTGACCAGAACGGCGATTACACGTTCATAGAAGTGGTGCCGGGGAACTACCAGGCCGAGTACACGATGCAAGGTTTCAAGAAGAACATCAATCGCAGCGTGGTGCTCGAGCTGAACCAGGTGCTCACGCTGAATGCCACCCTGCAGGCGGGCGGCACGCAGGAGACGGTCGAAGTCACCTCGGAAGCCCCGCTGGTGGATACGACCAGCACGCAGTTGGGCGCCGTGGTGGACGATCGCAGCGTAAGCCAGTTGCCGCTGAATGCTCGCGACACGTATCAGTTTCTGCAATTGCAGCCTGGAGTGATGTCAACGACCGGCACCGGGAACCAGATCGTTTATGGCAGCGATAAGTCGGGTTCGGTTTCAGTGAATGGGGGCCGCGGACGATCTAACAATTTCAGTGTGAACGGCGGTGATGCAAACGATCTGTTCGTGAACTTGCCCACCGTGCAGCCGTCGCCGGACAGCATCGCGGAGTTCCGGGTGCTGACCAACACATTCGACGCGGAGTACGGCCGCAACTCTGGTTCTGTAGTGAACGTGATCACGAAAGGTGGGACCAATAACTTCCACGGCAATGTTTACGAATTCTTCCGAAACACCAAGCTGAATGCGAATCCTTACTGCTTTACGGAGAGCGAGGGCGTTTCCTGCGACAAGCCGCAATTTAATCAGAACCAGTTTGGAGGAACATTCGGGGGGCCAATTAAGAAGGACCGAACGTTCTTCTTTGCTTCGTACGAAGGCAGGCGCATTCGGGAGGGGATTCGATCGCAGTTGGTGTTTGTGCCGACGGTTGCAGAACGACCCAGTGCGTCGCAGCCTTATTCCGATTTCTCCGCCGAGTCAGTTTTCCCTGGCGCTCTGAGTAGCGCTTACCCGCTGCTGCAGCGTCCCGGTTGTGCGGCAGCCATTAACGCACAGACGCAGGGGCAAGCAACGTTGCAGGATGGTGCTGCTTACGGAGCAACGTACGACCCGATTACCGGCAACCGCCTAAGTACTGGGATTTTCACTGACGTCGTCAACAATCGAGACAACATCATTCCGCTTGCTTGTCTGGATCCGACCGCGGTGGATCTGCTGAGTTATATTCCGACTCCACTTACCAACAGCGGGGCCCTGGTGACCACGCCCGTGCAACCGGAGCGTGGTGATCAGTTCACGGTCAGGTTTGATCATCGAATCAATGGAGCCCAAAACCTTAGTGTTTATTACTATTTTCAGGACAGCCATCTGATCTCCCCGTTTGCGGTATTCGAGGCAGCCGGAGCGAGCGTCCCCGGCTTCGGTTCCATCGTTAACGAACGATTGCAGCAGTGGAACATTACTCACACCTGGACGCTCAGCAACACCACGGTCAATGAATTTCGGTTCAACTACAATCGCGAAGGACAGAGAACATTCCAGCATCCTATCTTTACGACGACAGTGCAAAACTCCTGTCCAACGCCGCCTTCCTGGCTTGCTCCGTTTACGGTCGGAGTGCCTTTTTGCTTCGACGACCAACAACCCGGTAATCCGACTGGCATACATCCGAACATCGGCCCGCAGCACGAAGGGCTTCCATTTATTCAAGTGAGCGGTGGCTTCAATATTGGTAACAACGGCGAAGGCGAGTTACCGCAGGTCGGAAATTCGTTTCAGTGGAGTGACAGCCTCAGTAAAGTTGTCGGCACTCACTCGCTCAAGTTTGGTGGCGATGTGCGCCGGCAACGCTTCGATCAACTTCTCTATTTCGATGTGAATGGCGAATTCTTTGTAGACCAAACCTCGACCAATACCACTCTGGGAGATTCTGCATTATCTGACTATCTGCTCGGACTGCCGGGTGGATATGGCCAGGGCTCAGCACAGTTCGAACATGTTCGAAGCACAGGGTTGTATTTGTTTGCTCAGGACAGCTGGAAGATGAGACCCAATCTGACGCTCAACTATGGGTTGCGTTGGGAACTCAACACTCCGATCGCCGACATTGGCAAACGTGTGCAGACGTTCCGTCCGGGAGAAGTATCGACCGTCTATCCTTGCCAACTGGGTGTGAGCGTTGATTATTGGGTAAACACTATAGGAGTGGCGAATCCGGACTGCAACAACACTGGAACGGTGCCGACCGGATTGGTTGTCCCTGGCGATGCCGGTGTGCCGAATGCGTTGACGCAGACTTACTACAAAGCTTTCGCTCCGCGCGTCGGAATCGCGTGGAGTCCGGGGACTTCGGGCAAAACAAGTATTCGGGCCGGTTGGGGCTTGTTCTACAACCCCATCGAGCAGCTGGTGCTGGAGCAGTTCAGCGCTGAGCCACCATTCGGCGGGAGTACATTTCCGTTCAACACACTATTCAACCAACCTTTTCTCGATCAGGGCGGCGAGTTTTCTTATCCCAATCCCTTTGGATTACCAGAGCTTTCTGGGGTGAATGGAATACTCGATCCAAAGCGAGGTCAGCCGGTGGACTGGTCCATGTTTCGGCCGATCACGCTTTTCGGCCAGTTCCAGCCGCACATGCGCTCCCAATACTCGGCGCAGTACAACTTTACGATCCAACGCCAGCTCACGCGTGACATGAAGTTGGAGGTTGGTTATGTTGGATCACAAGGGCACCGGCTTTTGGCCACACACGATGTCAACTATGGAAATCCGCAAGCATGCCAGGATCTGCAAGCTCTTGAGAACGCATATCCAGGCGACCCGGCGAACGATCCCGCGCTAACCTGCGGTCCTTACTTCGCGGACACCGGATACTTTGTTCCCCCGCAGTGGGACAATGGCAGCGGTGGCATGGCCGACGTCATAGTTCCTGCGCAGGGTTTGCATCTTCCATACAGCGCTAATGGTGGTGGTCCCATATTTATTCCGGGCGGGACCAATATCAATACCTTTACGCAAGGCAGCGGAGTCACCATGATCGGATTACGTCGATACTCTTCCCCGAACTGTGACCCGTTGACGGGAACAGGTTGTCCGCCAGATTTTATTCCGGTGTTCAGCAGCATCTTTGCGCAAGATACGATCGCTAACTCTTCCTACAATTCGTTGCAGGCTTCTCTGGACAAGCGGTTTGGAAAAGGGCTGCAGTTTACGGCTGCATATACCTACAGCAAATCGATTGACCAAGCATCGAGCTTTGAAGGAATTCTCAATCCGATTGATCCGCGCATCAGTCGGTCACTTTCAGCTTTTGATGCGCGGCACAGGTTCGTTCTCAGCTATTACTGGGAGCCTCAGGTGCGCAAGTTTGATGGCGCAAAGGGACATTTGCTGAATGGGTGGGCCTTCTCTGGTATTACCACCTTCCAGTCGGGATTCCCCATTCGCATTTCGTCTGTCGCGGACAACGAGCTAATGTACAGCTTTGACTTCGAGCTGCCCGGCGAGCCTGCACAGCTTGCGCCGTTCAAGAAGCTGAAGCCGCAAGATAATAACCTCTATGCTTTCGATCCGAACAGCTTTACTGAGAACGGAACGGATGACACGCAGCCGCCATGCAGCGCTGGCGCTGTCTTCGGGTGCTATGCGCCAGGGCTTTTGGGCACGCTCGGCACTGCCAAACGTACTGAGTGCTGTGGGCCGCGCATCAGCAACACGGATTTTGCGATCCTTAAGACTTTCGCGATTGACGAAAGCAAGCATGTTGATTTCCGGGCTGAGTTTTTTAACCTCTTTAATCACACGCAGTTCTTCAACCCGGATGGAAACACGTCCGACGGAGCGCAGTTTGGACAGGTTAACCTAGTGCGTGATCCGCGGCTGGTACAGTTTGCGTTGAAGTTTTTCTTTTAGGCCGAATCCCGACGGCAGGGCCGAACGGGCAATCTAATGGCCGCCGTGAAAACGCGGCTTGAGAATCCAAGAGGATGGGATGTACCAAGAATTACAGAAAGAACTCGATACGTTTGTTAAGCGCACGCCCAAGTCGGCGGTGGCGCACAAGAAAAACCTGAAGCGGATTCCGCTGGGTGTTGCCAGCAATTACCGCGCGTACGATCCGCATCCGATTTTTGTGAAGGACGCGGGCGCGGGGCGCTTTCGCGACCTTGATGGCAACGAGTACGTTGACCACAACCTTTGCTTTGGCGCGCTGATGGCGGGGCATTGCCATCCGGCGGTGATGAAGGCGGTGGGGGCGCGGCTTACGACCGGCACCATGTTCGGCATGCCGCATGACATGGAATGGGAACTGGCGGAGGAGATCTGCAATCGATTTCCGGTAGAGATGGTGCGCTTCGGAAACAGCGGAACTGAAGTGACCATGCACGGAATTCGTCTGGCTCGCGCTGCGACTGGGCGCGACAAGATCCTGAAGTTTGAAGGTGCGTATCACGGACTGCACGATGCGGCGCTGGTCAGCGTGAAGCCGCATGCGCCGGAGTTCGGGGACATTAAACGTCCGGCGTCAGTCACGGCAGGGCTGGGAGTTCCGAAGGCGTCGCTTGAAAATGTTGTGATCGCAACATTTAACGATCTGGAAACGGTTGAAATGCGCTTTCGGGAGAACGCCGGGCAGATTGCCGCGATCATTCTCGAGCCGATCCTGATGAATGTTGGGTTGTGCATGCCGCAACCTGGGTTCCTCGAAGGATTGCGCGAGATCGCTACGAAGAACGGCGCGTTGCTTATTTTTGACGAAGTCAAGACTGGTGCGAAGCTTGGATGGGCCGGCGCGTCGGAATATTTCGGCGTGGTGCCGGACATGATTTGTCTGGCGAAGTCGATTGGCGGCGGATTGCCGCTGGCGGCGTTCGGGACGCACAAATCCGTGATGGACCTGATTTCTGAGCACAAGGTTTTTCACGGCGGAACTTACAACACCAACCCAGTTTCGATGGCGGCCGGTCTGGCGACGTTCCGCGAAGTGCTGACGCGCGACAACTACACGCATGTGGAGAAGCTCAGCAAGAAGTTGACGGACGGGTATCGAAATATTGTTGGAAAGGCCGGATTGCAAGGGTACGTAATCAGCGCGGGGGCGAATGGGGCGCTGATGTTTTATCCGCAGGAGATACGCAACTACCGCGACTGGCTGGCGCTCGACACCGACCTGTGGCGGCATTACTGGTTCGCTATGGTGAATCGCGGCGTCATGCCGCAGCCGTACTGGTGGGACGAGCAATGGACGATCTCCGTGCAGCATACGGAGAAGGACATTGACGAGCACATCGCGGCGTTTGCCGAGATCGCGCCTGGGTTGGCGAAGGCTCAGCAGGAGCGAAGCGCAGCGGTGGTTGCGCACTAGCGTCATGCGTAGAGACGTAGCTCCGCTACGTCTCATACGTTGCAAGCAACGTCTCTACGAGGTTCTTTGTCTCGGGAATCCAATTCCGCCAATCCCCCGCACCTGAAACGCGTTCTCGGACGCTGGGACCTGGTGTTGCTCTTCGTGGTGGCGGTCTTCAATCTGAACGTGGTGCCTTCGATTGCGGCGAACGGGGGCGTGACGATCTGGCTGTGGATCATTTCCATCGTGCTTTTTTTCTGGCCGCAGGGGATTGCGGTGATTGAGCTTTCGCATCGGTATCCGGGCGAGGGTGGAGTTTATTTATGGGCGAAGGAAGAGTTCGGCGACTTCAACGGATTTCTCTCCGGGTGGTGCTACTGGACGAACCAGATGCTGTATGTGCCGACGGTGATGCTGTACTTCGTCGGGGTTTCGGTTTACGTGCTGGGTAATGGTCATCAGTGGCTCGCGGAAAACAAGTTGTTCGCGCTGGTGACTGCGCTCGCACTGCTGGCATTGATTACCGCGCTGAACATTGCCGGGCTCGGAGTGGGGAAGTGGATTAACAATGTGGGGGCGATTGGGACTGGAATTGCTGCCGTGGTGCTGATTGGACTGGGCGTTCTGGTGTCGCTACGGTTTGGGGCGCATTTGAGCGCGACGGATTTTGCCATGCCCGCTGATTATCGCTCGGTGCTGAATTCATTCGGCGTAATTTGCTTTGGGCTGGTGGGCCTAGAGCTGGCGTCGGTGATGGGAGATGAAATTCATGATCCGGTGAAAACCATGCCGGGAGCGGTGGCGTGGGGCGGGATCATTTCCGGTGTGCTATACATTGCGACCACGCTGACACTGTTGGTTGCTGTGGGAAGAAGCGATATCAGTATTTTGCAGGGGATTGTTCAAGCAGTGGATCACATGGCGCATAGGGTCGGGATTGGCAGCATCGCGATTCCGTTCGCATTGATGCTGTGCTTTGCGATTGCGGGAATAGGTTCGGCGTGGACGGGCGGGGCGGCGCGCATTCCGTTTGTTGCGGGGCTTGATTCGTACATGCCGAGCTGGATGGGGAAGATCCATCCGAAATATGCCACCCCGCATGCTGCGCTGCTGGTGCAATTTGTGGTTTCGGCGGTGCTGGTGGTGATTAATTTTGCCGGCGGCATTCACGTGCAGGAGACGTTTCAACGCTTGCTTGCCTTGGCGGTTGTACTGCAACTGGTGCCGTTCTTATATATGTTTGCGGCGCTGGTGAAATATGGATGGAGCGGGGACGCGTCTGGACGATATGGACGAGGGACGTTGCTGGCATCCGGTGTATGCGGATTCGTGACAACGTTTCTGGGTATTGCGCTGGTGTTTTTTCCATCGCAGCAGATCACGAACCTGGTTTCGTATGAGGCGTGGATGTTTGGCGGCACGGCGTTCTTTATCGCGCTGGCCGCGTATTTCTTTTTCGTTTACGGGAAGCGCAAGGTGGTAGCACAGGCAACATAGGGCGGCGTGTGGTCGTCCAGTCGAGGGAAGCTCGAGGAATTGAAGCAGGAGGTTTTCATGCCAGCTGGAGTTTCGGCAGAAGTTAAGAGATATCAGCTTTATATCAATGGCGAGTGGGTTGAGAGCAATTCCGATAAGACATTTCCTGTTTACGATCCCTCGACCGAAGAGGTGATTGCGCAAGTACCGGATGCTACTGCGAAGGATGTAGATCGGGCGGTGGCAGCGGCCAAAGCGGCTTTCGAGGAAGGTCCGTGGGCTACGACGACTCCGCAAGAGCGGGGCAGAGTGCTCTTTAGATTGGCGGAAAAGATCCGCCAGAATTCGGGGATGCTGGCAGAACTCGAATGCCGCAATACTGGCAAGCCGATCGTCGAGGCGGAGTTCGACATCAACGACGTTGCCACCTGCTTTGAGTATTACGGGGGTCTGGCGACCAAGATTCTGGGGTATGTGAATCCGGTTCCCGACAATGCGGTGAGCCTCACGTTGAAGGAGCCGATTGGGGTGGCGGGACAGATTATCCCGTGGAATTATCCGCTGCTGATGGCGGCGTGGAAGCTGGCGCCGGCGCTGGCTGCGGGCTGCAGCTGCGTGCTGAAGCCGGCGGAGCAGACTCCGCTTACCGCATTGGAGATGGCGAACTGGTTTGGGGAAGTGGGATTGCCGCCAGGTGTAGTGAACATTGTTACGGGTTTCGGTGAGAGCTGCGGCGCGCCGCTGGTGAAGCATGCGGATGTGAACAAGGTAGCGTTCACGGGGAGCGCGGAAGTCGGGAAGATCATCGTGAAGCAGGCGGCGGACACGGTGAAGCGGGTCACGCTCGAATTGGGCGGCAAGTCGCCAAACATTTTCTTTGCCGATGCAGATTTTGAGGCGGCGATCGATGGCGCGCTGTTTGGGGTGTTCATCAATCAGGGCGAGGTTTGCTCGGCGGGAAGCAGAATTCTGGTGCAGAAGCCGATCTACAAGAAGTTTGTGGATGCGATGACGGAGAAGGCGCGCAGCATCAAACTTGGACCGCCACTGGAACGGGAAACGAAGATGGGGCCGGTGGTGAGCAAAGATCAGTATGACCGCGTGAGGTCGTACCAGGACCTGGGGAAGAATGAGGCAAAGATTTCGATCGGTGGGGGACGTGCGCAGAAGTTCGCAAAGGGCTACTACGTTGAACCCACGATTTTCTACGATGTGGATAACAGTGCGCGGATCGCGCGGGAGGAAATTTTTGGGCCGGTGGCGTCGGTGATTCCGTTCGAGGATGAGAAAGACGCTTTGAAGATTGCGAATGATTCGCCGTACGGACTGGCGGCGGCGGTTTGGACGCGAGACATTTTCAAGGCATTTCGGGTGGTGAAGTCGCTGCGCGCGGGGATTGTCTGGGTGAATCACATGCAGCCGACTTATGTGGAGGCGCCTTGGGGTGGGTACAAGCAGTCGGGGTTTGGGCGTGAGCTTGGGCCGTGGGGCATCGAGGAGTATCTCGAGACCAAGCAGGTGCACATTAATTTGAATGAGCAGCCGATTGGGTGGTACTAAAAGCAGTTGTTGGTTGTCAGTTGTCAGTGGCCAGTTGCCAATTCGAAGTGGGGGTAGCGAGAAGCTTTTAACCGCAGAGAGCGCTGAGAAAGGCCGCCGAGTTCGCCGAGAAAATCGGTGCGCGGAACCAGTTGCTAGTAGCGGCTCGCATAGCTTTAAGCAAAAAGCTTTTAACCGCAAAGGTCGCAAAGAGAGGCCGCGAAGGTCGCAAAGAGGTCGCTAAGGAAGATTGGTGGATTAGAAATCGATGGCAGTGATTCAGCTTAAAACTGAAATTCCTGGGCCGAAGTCGCGGGCGCTTGCCGCGCGGCGCGAGGCGGCGGTGCCGCGCGGGCTGTCGCATGCTACGCCGATTTATGTTGCGCGGGCGGAAGATGCGTGCATCGAGGATGTGGATGGGAACCAGTTCCTGGATTTTGCGGGCGGGATTGGCTGCGTCAATACGGGTCATCGGAATCCGGCGATTGTTTCGGCCATCGAATCTCAGCTTGATCAGTTCCTGCATACCTGCTCGCAGGTGACGCCGTACGAAAGCTATGTTCGCCTGGCTGAAAGGCTCAATCAACTCACTCCGGGCAAATTCGCGAAGAAGACGATTCTGCTGAACACTGGGGCCGAGGCTGTCGAAAATGCGATCAAGATTGCGCGGGCTTACACCGGGCGGCCGGGTGTGATCGCGTTCGAAGATGCGTTTCATGGACGCACCATGATGGCGCTGGCGCTCACCAGCAAGACCCATCCGTACAAGGTGGGATTCGCACCATTTCCTTCCGACGTTTACCGGATGCCTTATGCATACTGCTACCGGTGCGCGTATCAGCTGGAGTATCCGTCGTGCAAGCTGCATTGTGCGCGGCATCTCGAAGATACGTTCAAGCGCGTGGTTGCATCGGAGGATGTTGCGGCGGTGATTGCCGAGCCGGTGCTGGGAGAAGGCGGCTTTGTTGCGCCTCCGCCTGAGTTCTTCCGGATTGTGATGGAGATTTGCCGCAAGCATGGCGTGCTGTTTATCGCAGATGAAGTGCAGAGCGGGTTTGGGCGCACTGGCAAGATGTTCGCAAGCGAGCACTATGGAATTGAACCGGACATTATTGTCACGGCGAAATCTCTGGGCGGTGGATTGCCGTTGGCCGCTGTTACCGGACGGGCCGAGATCATGGATGCGCCTGGGCCGGGTGGACTGGGAGGAACGTTTGCCGGGAATCCAGTTGCGTGCGCGGCGGCGAATGCGGTGCTGGATGTCCTCGAAGATGGAGATCTGCTGGCCCGAGGTGAGGCGATCGGAAATCGTTTCGCGAAACGAGCTAAAGAATGGCAGCAAAGATTCGATGTGATTGGCGATGTGCGAGGGTTGGGCGCGATGCGCGCGATCGAGATGGTTAAATCGCGCGAGTCACGCGAGCCCGCCCCGGAGGAGACGCGGCGCATCACGCAATATTGTTATGAGCATGGGCTGATCACGATTACGGCGGGCACATACGGCAACGTTGTGCGGGTCCTGGTGCCGCTGGTGATCACCGACGAGCAGATGGATGAGGCGCTCGATGTGCTGGAGGGTGCGATTGCGTCGGTGAGTGTTTCGCAGACGCCTTCCGATGAAGTAGTGGTGGGATAAAGCAAAAGATCTTAACCGCAGAGGGCGCGGAGTTTTCGCCGAGAGCGCAGAGAAAATCATGACAACTTTGGAAGTTGCAAACCTGACGGGTGTCCCGAATTTCATTGGGGGCGAATGGCGGCAATCCAAGGCCAACGACTGGCAGGACGTACTCAATCCCGCGACCGGCGAGGCGCTTGCGCGGGTGCCATTGTCGGATGCGAGTGAGATCGGGCAGGCGATCGAAGCTGCGGCTGCGGTTTTTCCGGCGTGGCGGCGGACTCCTCCGGAGGACCGCATTCAGCCGCTGTTCAAACTCAAGCAATTGTTGGAAGAACATCTTGACGAACTGGCGCGCATTATCACGTTGGAAAACGGGAAGACATTTGCCGAATCGAAAGCCGAGTTGCGGCGCGCGATCGAGAACGTGGAAGTGGCGTGCGGCATTCCGATGATGATGCAGGGCTACAACCTGGAAGATGTGGCGCGAGGGATTGACGAGACGATGATCCGGCAGCCGATTGGGGTTGTGGCGATCATCACGCCGTTTAATTTTCCGGGGATGATTCCGTTCTGGTTTCTGCCGTATGCGATCGCGTGCGGGAATACTTTGGTGTTGAAGCCTTCCGAGCGCGTGCCGCTGACTATGCGACGCGCGTTTGAGCTTTTGGAGCAGACCGGATTGCCGAAGGGCGTGGCGAATCTCGTTAATGGCGGAAAGCCGGCGGTGGATACGCTGCTCGACCATCCGAAGGTGCGGGCAGTTAGTTTTGTGGGATCGACGGCAGTCGCGAAATACATTTATACGCGCGCGAGCGCGAATGGGAAGAGGGCGCAGTGCCAGGGTGGAGCTAAGAACCACGTGATCGTGCTGCCGGATGCCGACATGAAGATGGCGACGCAGATCATCAGCGATAGCGCGTTTGGATGTGCTGGGCAGCGGTGCCTGGCGGTTTCGGTTGCGGTGACCGTCGGGGAGGCGCAGAAGACGTTTCGCGATGCGATTGCGGAATCGGCGGCTTCGTTGCGGGTTGGGAATGGACTGGATGAGGGCGTTCAGATGGGGCCGGTCATCACGCCGCAGAGCAAGACGCGTGTGGCAGCGATGATTGATCGCGGGGCTAGCGATGGCGCGAAGCTGGTAGTGGATGGCAGGAAAGCGCACGTACGAGGCGGCGAGAATGGGAATTTCGTAAGTCCGACGGTCCTTGACGCGCTGCCATCTACGAGCGAACTCACCGACACGGAGATTTTCGGGCCGGTGCTCAGCCTGGTGCACGCGCGAGATCTAGAGGAAGCGCTGGTGTTTCTGGAGCGCAGCGCGTATGGGAACCAGGCGTCGCTGTTTACGTCCAGTGGATCGGCAGCGCGGCGGTTCCGGTACGAGGCGCCGGCGGGCAATATTGGGATCAATATCGGGGTTGCTGCTCCCATGGCGTATTTCCCGTTCAGCGGCTGGAAGGACAGCTTCTTCGGCGTGCAGCATGCGCAGGGGCGGGACGCGGTCGAGTTCTACACCGACAAGAAAGTCGTGATTGAACGCTGGGCGGCGGAGTACTCGAGGAAATTCTAAGCCGCTAGCTCCTAGCTGCTAGCTTCTAGCAAGCTCTGTTTGCTAGGGGCTAGAAGCTAGTAGCTAGGAGCTGCGTAGACATGTCTGACACTATCCAAAAATACAAAGACTACGTGATGACCGGCTTTCTGAAATCGGTTGCGCCGATTGCGATTGAGCGCGCCTCGGGTTGCGCGGTTTGGGATGAGGATGGGCGTGAGTATCTCGATTGCTTTTCGGGGATCTCGGTGGTGAACGCGGGCCACAATAATCCGCGTGTGACTGCTGCTGCCAAGGCGCAGATCGACAAGCTGGTCCATTGCTCGTCGTATCTGTATCACGTGAAGCCGGTGGCGGATCTGGCGGAGAGAATTGCGGAGATCGCGCCGCATGGACTGACGAAGACTTTTTTTGGCAACGGCGGCGCTGAGGCGATTGAAGGCGCGATGAAGCTGGCGCGTCTTTACAGCGGTAAGCATGAATTCATTTCGTTGCACGCCAGCTTTCACGGGCGTAGTTGGGGCACGTTGAGTATCACGGGCAATCAGGGACGCAAGAAGCGCGGTGGTCCGTATGCTCCGGGAATTGCGTTTGCGCCGGTACCGTATGCGTATCGCTCGCTGTGGCCGGACGATCCGGAGCGGTGTGCGCGGCATTGCGCTAAGTGTCTGGATGATGTGATTCGGTTTGAGACGTCAGGCGACGTTGCGGCGTTTATTGCGGAGCCGGTGCTGGGCGAGGGCGGGATCATTGTGCCGCCGGCGAATTATTTCCGTGAGATCAAGAAGGTGCTCGATCAGTACGGAATTTTGTTTATCGCGGATGAAGTGCAGTCGGGGTTTGGGCGCACAGGCAAGATGTTTGCGATTGAGCACTATGGGGTCACGCCGGACATTCTGGTTACGGCGAAGGGGATTGCCGATGGGTTTCCGCTGAGTGCATTCACCACGCGGCCGGAAATTGCGGCGGCGTACAAGCCTGGAGATCATCTGTCCACGTTTGGCGGGAATCCGGTTTCGTGCGCGGCGGCGTTGGCCAACATTCAGTTCTTGCAGGATGAGAGGCTGGCGGAGCGCGCAGAGGAGATCGGCGGGTATTCGATGAAGAAGTTGCGCGATTTGCAGAAGGAGAATCCGATCATCGGCGAGGTGCGTGGCTTGGGGTTGATGATTGGGGTTGAGTTGGTGCGCGATGAGAAGTTGACGCCTGCGAATGCCGAGGCAGAGGCGTTGCGGGATGCGCTCTTGAAGCAGGGAGTCTTGGTTGGGGTTGGTGGCGTTTATGGGAACGTGGTGAGATTCCAGCCGCCGCTGGTGATCACGAAAGAACAGATTGATCGGGCGATTGCGGTGTTCGCGCGCAGTTTGCAGGAAGTGGGGCAGGTGGCGGCGGTTTAGGGTGGCGGCGGTTTAGGGTGGCAGCAGTTTGTGCCGGTCGCGTTCGGTGACGTCGGTTCGTTTTTCGACCCAGGGCGTTGGATTCGGCGCGATCAGGTCTTCCGCACCTTCGGTGCTGGAGCTTTTCTCTTCCGACCCGGGGCTTACGCCCTGGGCTGCATTCTGGCGCCGCTTCGCGGCTGCATGGTGCGCTAAGTTACCGGTAGCATTCACTCGCCATCCGGCAGGCGTTCCGCGGCAACGCCGGCCGCGATGTTGATACCGATCCTAAATCTCGCGTTCTCTTGTCATGGTGACCTGCGCCGAGGCGAACACTCAGCAAAACCGGCAACCGTCGTGGCCCTTCATGACTCCTAAATTTCGTCTTCTTTGTCGCGCTCGCCCATATCTTTGGCGGGGCTTACGGTGTGGCCGTCGTCGGCGTGGTGGACGTCGATTATCCCGTTGATGTTTTTCAGGCGGATGTGTGCGCCGCCGCCGCCGAGTTCTCCGCGAAGGTCGTGCCCGACCCAGCGGCGATTGTTGGTGTGCAGGCCGAAGTTGTTGTCGATTCCGCCGTGGATCGTGGTCGCCTCAATGCTGGCTTTGGCGTCGGACGGTAGTGTCAGGTGCACGGGGCCGTTGATAGATGACAGTTCGACGGATTTTGCCAGTTGTGCGAAGTCGGCATCAAGCGGGCCGTTGATGGTCGAAAGAGAGACATCTCCGGAGAGACCGCGCGCGGTGAGTTTGCCGTTGATGCAGGATGCGCGGACGACGTCTTTGGCGTCCTTGATGTCGAGCCCGCCGTTGATGAGTTTGATTTCGTCAAGGCGCGCGGTGCGAGGCACGGTCAGCGTGTATTCAACTTCCGCGCCGCGGTGGTTGGAGCGCCAGCCGTTGTCGTGCTGGTGATACTTCGTTTCAATCGAGATCGAATCGGGGCGGGCGTTCACGCGGATCTCTTCTTCCTTGAGTTCTTCCTGGTCGTAGGCGCGCTTGATGGCGTCAACCTTGACCTGGTTCTGGTCCCAGGTGGAGATGTGGACGGCGCCGTTGATGTTCTGCAGTTCGACGCGGCCGTTCGCGGTGAGAGCGTAGGTTTGATGGAACTCTTCGGTGGCGGGCGCGTCTTTTTCTGAGCCGTGCGCGAGGGCGGCGTTCAGGGCGATGGCCGCGAATGCTCCTAGTAGTACTCCAGCCCGGCGGTGCTGCATGGGTCCTCCTTAAACTATTGCGGTTAGACGGGGGAGATGGGAAATAGTTAGGGCTCCGGCGAAAGGCGTTAACCACAGAGGGCATAGAGGTTCACAGAGGAAATCCCTCAGGAAGGCCGATTCAATTTCAGTTTACGCAGCGTTCTTACGACGGAACGAACGCATGTCGGCTTCCGTCAGGACATACACGATCAGGATTCCTAGCTCGGGTTCGATGGGGTGGCGATAGCGGGGGTGGGGGAAGACGAAGTAGTAGATGGTTGGGTAGGTGAGGAGGAGCCACAAAAATAGGCTGGCGGCGCGCTGGCGCTTGCGGAGGGCGCGAGCTAGTCCCCAGAACGACAGGACCGAGGATGCAAGAAAGAGTGAATTCTTGAAGGGTGCAAGAGCTGGAATTGCAGACGAGCGGGGAAGGCCTCCCCAGTAGTAGATGAAGCGCTTGATGCTGATCCAAGCGAAGCGGGGATAGCTGGCGCGGATGAAGTCCAGGGCTTCGCGTTTTCTGGTGGCGACGTATTCGAGTTCGCCTAATTGCTGGTAGCGGCGAAGCTCTACGATGTTTTGAGAGGGATGCAGCCATTGCATCCAGACACCGTCGGCGAAGGGGCCGTTGCCGAGGCGGAGCTCGGCGCCGAAGTTAGAGCGGATAAAGATGAATTTTCCGAAGGTTTCGTAGTTGCGAACCAGCCAGGGAGCAATGGTTGCGAAGAAGAATATCGAGGATACGATCGCACCTAGCAGGGGTTGGGTGAAAGCTTTTAACCGCAAAGGTCGCCAATGTTTCGCAACGGACGCAACGCCTTCGCGATCCTGGCTCGGCTTGTGATGTCGAAACAACGACCACAATCCCGAAGCCGGTAAGAATGAGAGCAGGGAAGTGTTGGTGAGGGCTGCGACGCCCCAAAGCAGCCCGAAGACAATCCAGGGCTTCATGCCCTCTGCTTCTTCCATCTGTAATGTCAGCCAGAAAATGACAGCTAGCAGCAGCGCGGCCAGGCTGGTTTCCCAGACCCAACGCGTGCACCAGTACATCACTGAGGGCAGAAGCGCCCACAGCCAGGCGGTGCCGACGGCGACTTTTTCGTTGAAGCATTTTCGTGCGATGAGAAAAAGTGGAATGCAGG
>JBKPSP010000067.1:0-7398 GCA_046735175.1 Acidobacteriota bacterium | reverse complement strand
ACAAAATGGTGAAGCAGCACGGCTCGGATGCAACATCCGATTTCTCACAGAGAGCAGCTTAGATGGTATAGAGCTACTCCGGACGGGTGGCCCATGCAAGCCTGGTTTTGGCTTGCGTGGGGATTCAGCGCTATTCGTGTCTATCGCCTCAAATCGGAAGCAATTTCGTTCCCCCGCAATGAAAACTGCGTTGTGTGGGTCACCCGCCATATTCAAGCGAAAACTATTTTGTGACGCTTGTTGCCACCTCCAATATTACGTCCAACACCTCATTCGGTTTGGAGAGCATCGCAACGTGACAGCTCTTTAGAATGGTTGTTTTTGCATTGGCTCTTTTTGCCATTCTCTTTTCGAGCTCAGGATTAATGGTTTTGTCTTCGAAAGCAACCACATACCAGGATGGTTTGGTTCTCCAGGCGGCATTAACGCCGACGCCACCGAATACTTTTTGGGAAGCCGGGGGCTGAACAGCGTAGATCAAATCCTGCTCTTTTGGGCTCAAATCCGTAGCGAACGCTTTGGCAACTCCTTCTTTCGACAGCGTCAAGTACCCGTTTGCATTCTGAAGGAAGCCCGGAAGGAGTGTCGGAGCAACGCTCTCGGTCAGAGAACCCACGGTTTCGCCTTTATCCGGTGCATATGCCGCGATGTATACGAGGGCCTTGACCCGCGGATCCGCGCCCGCTTCGGTGATTACCGTCCCACCCCAGGAATGCCCGACAAGAATTATGTCGCCCTCGGCACGGTCAAGCACTCTTTTAGTCGCGGCCACATCGTCTTCGAGGGAGGTGGTTGGATTCTGCACCGAGAGTACCTTGTATCCCTTGTCCACGAGCGGAGCAATTAGCTTGCTCCAGCAGGAACCGTCGGCCCAAAGCCCGTGGACGAAAACAATGGTGGGTTTTGAGTTTCCAGTTTGTGCAACAGCGTTTGCACACAGG
This sequence comes from Acidobacteriota bacterium, assembly GCA_046735175.1. GTDB lineage: Bacteria > Acidobacteriota > Terriglobia > Terriglobales > Acidobacteriaceae > Gp1-AA145. The sequence continues at coordinate 6,457 of JBKPSP010000067.1, read as the reverse complement.
AATAAGGCGATCAGGAGTGTCACACTTCTGGCGAGCAGCGTTTTCGTGCTTTTCTTCATTTGTCTTTCTCCTCAGCGAATTGGCTACTGGAAAATTCAAGAACATACCAAACGTTCCGTGATCACTATACGGGCCTAAGACCCCAACTATTGTGAATTCTTCGATGTTCCCGTCTCGTGGATATCTCGCGTGTGCTTGGCAAAACCCGTATCACTGAACCCCAATACCGCAACCACAGTATGGCTGACCTGCTTGCAAACCCCTAGACTGAAATGTTTTCCATCGTCGTGCGCCAAGGTCGCGTTGCGAAGGAAATCAACGCATTCTTCCGGAGGTTCACATGAAAAGAGCCACTCTGGTTTCCGTGCTTTGCCTGATGTTTTTTGTGGGTCTTTTCGCGCAGGACAACGCTGCACCCCCGCAAACCTCAGACCCCAATCAACCACCATCTCAAAACAATACCGCCGATAACCCGAACAACAATCAGGTCACCGTTTTCCGTGTCAAAGTAGTTGCGCGCACTACGAAAGCCGTCAATTATCGCCATCGCGGCGGCTCTACAACAGTTGATTTCAGAGGCACCGACTTGCTCCCCGGCGTTGGCGGCCACGCGAAGGTGGACGGAAAGGCCGGGCGTCTCGCAATCAGTGCCGAGCTGACTCACCTCCCGCCTGCCAGGAACTATGGTGGGCAATATCTCACGTACGTCTTGTGGGCGATCACTCCTGAAGGTAGGGCAGTGAATCTTGGCGAGGTGCTCCCCGGAGAAAACGGTAAGAGCAAGCTTGACGTAACCACAGACCTTCAGGCGTTTGGACTCATTGTTACTGCCGAACCTTACTATGCGGTCACCCACCCCAGCAATACTGTGGTCGCAGAAAACATTCTCCGCCAGGAAACCAAAGGTTTCGAAGAACAGATCGATACGAAGTTCGACGTGCTCGAAGGAGGGCAGTACGTCATTGACGTGCCCGCCGATCAACTTCCCGCCACCAGCGCCGACAGCCGCGTGCCTCTCGATCTGTTGGAGGCGCGGAATGCAGTCGCCATCGCCAAGGCTGCGGGCGCCGAGCAGTATGCGCCCGACAGTCTGGCGAAAGCGGTTGTTATGCTGCAGCGAGCCGAGGACTACCTGCAGCGCAAGCAGGGTCGTACTCCCATCGGTACCGCCGCTCGCGGGGCGACCCAGATGGCCGAAGATGCACGCGTGTTGACGCTTCGCCGCAAGCAGGAAGAAAAGTTCGAGGCCGAACGGCGAGCCCGGCAGGAAGCACAGGAAAAGGCCGAAGCCGATGCCCGCGCCGCGCAACAGCGCGCAGCCGAGGCGCAGGCCCGCTCCGACGAGGATGCACGCCGGCGTGCTGAAGCCGAGCGCGCGCAAGCCGAGGCGCAGGCACGGCAGGAAGCTTCTCTCGCTGCACAACAGGAGGCGCAAGCCCGCGCCGAAGCGGCTCGACAGGCAGCGGAGGACGCTGAACGCCAGAAGCAGGAAGCCCAGAACCAGAGGGAAGAAGCGGAGCGTGCGCGAGCAGAAGCCGTCCAGCAGAAAGAGGAGATGCGCGCGCGTCTTCTGGCCCAGCTGAACCAGGTCCTACAGACTCGAGACACGGTCCGCGGCCTGGTCGTGAACATGCCCGACGTGCTCTTCGATTTCAACAAATACACGCTAAAACCCGCTGCCCGTGAGCGTCTGGCGAGAGTCTCAGGAATTGTGCTCGCCTACCCCGACCTGAAACTGCAGATCGAGGGCCACACCGATAGCATCGGAAGCGACGAATACAACCAGACTCTTTCGGAAAAGCGCGCAGCGACGGTCCGCGATTATCTGGTTAGTTCCGGAGTGCCGCTGGACAATGTTGCCGCGCGTGGTCTCGGCAAATCCGATCCGGTTGCCGACAACAGCACCGCTGCCGGCCGCAAATTGAATCGCCGTGTCGAGATGATCGTTTCGGGCGACGTGATCGGCGAACACATCGGCTCCAATCAACCTTCCGATGCGCCCGCTTCGATCCCGTCAACTCAGGAGCCCCAATAGCAATCAGCTTGCATGCTGGAGTGGGCCTGGGCACGACCAATTCATACATTTTTAAAGGAGGACATATGACAGATCAGGAACTAAAAAACAAATATCAGCCAGTGGCCGATTTCATGTCACGCACCGGCTTCCAGATTCAACACTTTCACGTAGAAAACAACAAAGCTGTGTTGACAGCCTCTGCTCCCACCGAATATCTGAAAAATCGCGTTTGGGACGAGATCAAGAAAGTCGATCCCAATTTTTCGGACTTGCAGCACAACATCACCGTCGGATCAGGGACGATGTACGTCGTGAAGTCAGGCGACAATCTCTCCAATATCAGCAAGACTTTCTACGGCAATCCCAACGAGTACACCAAAATCTCGCAAGCTAACAATATCTCCAACCCGGACAAAATCCAGGTTGGCCAGCAATTGAAGATTCCCGCCGCATAGGCGCGCTTGTGGCAGCGAGGCCTCACTCGTTCTTCTGAGTGAGGCCCTCAAGCTACGCGGCCCTGCGTGTCCTCTCTTCTCTCGCTGCTCGCTTCTCGGTGAACAGTTCGATCATCGCGCGGTTGAACATGGGAATGTCCGAGGGCTGGCGGCTGCTGACCCAGTTCGAGTCGCGGACCGCTTCGGAATCCTGCCAGTTGCCGCCGGCATTGCGAATGTCGTCCTGAATGGTGTGATAACTGCTGAGATTGCGCCCGCGAACCAGACCGGCTGAGACCAGCAGCCAGGGCCCGTGGCAGATGACCGCGATCGGCTTGCCTTCGCGATCCATGGAGCGGACAAACTCCTGCGCGCGCGGTTGCACGCGAAGGATGTCTGCATTGACCGCTCCGCCGGGAAGCAGGACTGCGTCGAAGCTTTCTGGCTTTGCTTCTTCGAGGGTTGCGTCGACCTCGATTTGGTCGGCCTTGTCCATGTGATTCACGCTTTGAATTTTTCCCGACTTGGCAGAAAACAACGTCGTCTTTGCGCCGGCTTGCTCAAGAGCCTTCCGCGGCTCCGTGAGTTCAACTCTTTCCACGCCGTCCATGGCGAGAATCGCCACGCGCATGCCTTCGAGTGGAGTGTTTGTGCTTGTCATGAGTCCTCCTGAATGAATAAGTGTTTAATCCAGTTTCTCGTAGAGGCTTGCGAAATGGCATCGGGCGAAGAGGGTACGGGACTTGAGGACACTACTCCCGCGGAACGCATGAGATGCGGCGACGCACCTAGGTATTGACGGTTCTAGACCTTACTCAACGAGATGGAACCATCCCCGGTGTGGATCGTCACCAGTTTCCCGCCGCCGTTCAGCTTTCCGTAAACATCGTTGCCTTTGAAGCGGCCTTCGGTCGTCATTGGGACGTTCACTTCGATATGGCCATCGCCAGTGTGGAGATACAAGTCAGCGGCGAGATTCTCAGGAACTTCCAGGCTGACGTTGCCGTCCCCAGTCTTCAATGACCACTCCTCGGCCATCACCGATCCGGCTGCGGCTTGTACGCTCAGGTGCCCGTCGCCGGTTTTCAGGTTCACCACATCAAACCTGCCGTCGGCGGTGATATGGCCATCCCCCGTGCTGGCGTAAAGTTTGCCGTCTACCGCGTGCAGAACTTCGTGACCGTCGCCGCTGCTCAGCTGCATTTCGCCGTTGAAATTTGCGAGATCAATGTTTCCGTCGCCGGTGTGCAGATTCACCCGGCCGGTTCGGGGCATGTGGATATTGATGTCCACGCGATGATTGCCGCCGTTGATTGTCACGAAATGATGCGGAAAGCGCAGGTTGATCTCCACCGCATCGCCGGTCTGGTTCTCTTCGACGGTCAGCCCGCCGGGGCCGAAGTTGTAGTGGGAGCTAACGATGATCGCTTCGATCGACTTCTGTTCCCAGGTTTCAACGTGAATGTTCGCGTCGGAGGTCTCGACGCGCAGGTCGGGAGAGCCGGAGATGTTGTAGGTCTTCGACCACTGTTCCGCGGCCGCCGGGACCGCGCAGATACTTGCTACCGTCAAAGCCAGTAATCCGATGTATTTCATCACTCCTCCTGTCGCGTGCACACGCGTGCCATGCTGATAGACGTGAGTACGCAAAAAGGGTGAGATCGGTTCCGTCGCGTTTTGCCGGAAAGGTGTAAGATGTCGGCTCTATGAAGATCGCTAGCCTCGCGGTTGTGCTCACAATATTCGCCTGCGCAGCATTGGGCCAGGAAATTCAGCGGCTCGATCCCGCCTTCGATAAGCTCATGCCGCCGGGTGCCAAGTTGGAAAAGGTCGCAGGTGGCTTCAACAAATGGACTGAAGGCCCGGTCTGGACGCGCGAAGGCAGCCTGCTGTTCGCTGTCATTCCTTCGAACCAGATCGTGCGCTGGTCACCGGGGAAAGAAGCCCAGGTCTTCATCGAGCCAAGCGGCTACACGGGATCGGCGCCCTATGGCGGGCCGGAGCCCGGGTCGAATGGCATGACGCTCGACAAGGACGGGCGTGTTTCCGTCGCCGGCCACGCACGCCGGAACGTGTGGCGCCTCGAAACCCTCGATCCGCATGGCACGATTACCGTGCTCGCTGATTCTTATCAGGGAAAGAAGCTGAACAGCCCGAACGACCTCGTGTATCACTCAGACGGCTCGCTGTATTTCACCGATCCGCCCTATGGATTGCCCACCCAGCAGGACAACGATCCGCTGAAAGAACTGCAGGTCAATGGCGTCTATCGCATTCCGAACGCGCTCCAGCAGAAGCCCGGCGCCGCGCCCGATCGCGACAAACTGCAACTGATCATCAAAGATCTGCCGCGGCCGAACGGCATTGCTTTCTCCCCCGATGAAAAGACCTTATATATAGCCGACTCCGGCAAGAAGGTCTGGATGAGTTATCCGGTCCATGCCGATGGGTCGGTAGGCGAAGGCAAACTCTTGCTCGATGCGACGACCGATAAAACGCCCGGCGGTCCTGACGGCATTCGCGTGGACCACAAGGGAAACATCTACGGCTCGGGCCCCGGCGGAGTTTGGATTATTTCTCCCGAAGGCAAGCATCTCGGCACGATCAAAGTTCCGGAAGTTGTGAGCAACGTGGCCTGGGGCGATGAGGATGGAAAAACGCTCTATATCACTGGCAGCACCAGCCTGTATCGGATCAAGCTGTCGGCGGTTGGAGTAAGGAACTAACTCTTAAGGTTTAGCTGCGCCCTTGCTTCTGGCTGCCTTGGCGCGTGGCTCGGTCTTCGCCGCGTCCAATCGCGCAGCCATCGCGTCGAAGCCGGCGGTCGGGCCATTCCAGTGCAACTGGTCCACGTTATCAAAAAGCGGAATGTCAGTCCGCAGCGTTGCCAGCTTTCGAAACAGCAGCGCATCCTTGAAATTTTCGCGCAGAGTCAAAGCCAGAGCGCCAGCATTCGCGACATTCACATGCCAGTCGCCGCAATCCTTGGGAATCGACTCAATATGAATGAATTTGGCGAGTACCGCAGCTGACGACTTTGCTCCCCATCCCGGAAGCCCGGGATAGCCATCCGCCGAATCCCCAACCAGCGCCAGATAATCGGGGATGGAAACTGGCGAGACGCCAAATTTTTGAATGATCCCCGCTTCATCCAGGGTTGTGCGCGTCCGCCGATTTAACTGGACGATGCGCGTGCCGCTCACGCACTGCGCAAGGTCTTTGTCGGGCGTGCAGATGATTACCCGCTCTACTCGCGGATCGCGACCGGCGGCAACGGCAGCGGCCGCGAGTGCGTCATCCGCCTCGAATTCAATCATCGGCCACACCACAATGCCTGCGGCCGACAGCACCTCTTCCAGCAGCGGAAACTGCGTCAGCAGGTCCGGTTCAACTCCTTCGCTGGTCTTGTAGCCCGGCCAAAGACTGTTGCGAAATGACTCGATGACGTGATCTGTCGCAACCGCAATGTGGGTCGCGCCGCCTTTGACCATCCCCAACACCGACGAGAGCACCCCGCGCACCGCGCCGACCTCGCGGCCCTCATCGTCCCGCGCAGACGGGACCGCGTAGTAATGGCGGAAGAGTTCGTAGGTGCCGTCGATTAGAAAGACTTCCAAGATTGGACCTTCGAACAAACTAGCTAAGGAATGCCGCGCGAGCAAGTGAAGGTTACGGTCAATGACACCGAGCTTCAGGATATCCACCTCTTCACGTAGGCCCGAAGCCTGCCCTGAGCGACTGACTGAAAGGAAGGAGCCGAATGGGTGCCCTCACCCGGGCGTCCGGCGCGGTGTGTGCGCCGGAGATTCTTGCTGTTCCCCGACGTTGATCGCGGAGCATCCGCTCCGCCGGGCGGGTGAGAGCCTGCCCTGAGCGAAGTCGAAGAAGCACCCGCCCCTACGTAAGTCGTGGTGGATTTTCAAATCGGGAAAGCACGGCGATTTTTCTGATCGCATGTCTAGCGCAAGACGCGTCCCCCGCGCAACAATTCTTCGTGGCCTTCTAT
>JBKPSP010000066.1:0-6681 GCA_046735175.1 Acidobacteriota bacterium | reverse complement strand
ACAATGAAAAATCGAGAACGAGGTCGCAATTTCTGACTGCTGGCGGCGGGTTGTTGCGTTCTTAGCAATTACTCGAATGCCCAGCACATGAAGGCCCCGGACGCACCGTGCCGACAGCCAGCTCCCACCGCTAGTCAGATCAATCACTTACAATCGAATTAGCCCTGCCGAGTAAGCGGCAATCGGCTGCAATGGCGCTTGTTCGGCGGGTTCTGTGCGAGGGGGGAGTTTGTTATGGATGACGAAAAACTGTGGCATGAACTAGTGAACGCTCACGACAAACTAGGAGAGCTTGCAAACCAAAATTTGACAGACGAGCAGATTAGAGAGTTCAACCGACGAAAGGCAAGGCTTCACGATGCGGCCTTGAAATACGCGGAGTCGCTTCAGCGGTGAGGACCTATGACCGACCAGAATTCTCCCAAAAAGCTTGCTGCCACAGAAGTGGTCTGATGAAGCCAAGTCGGCTTTAATACGCCTTCCGCCTGCTAAAGGCTCCTGACTGTTGAAACATCTCCACTACACTGATTGCTCAGCGCTTGAGCCCCAATGGACTCGGATGTTTTGGTTCGTAGACACCTATCTTGCCGCCGCCGGGAAGGGTGAAGCTGGCAACTTTTCCCCATGGCCGTTCGCTCAAATCCGAGACCGTCACATTCTTCGATTTGAGATTTTTCAACGTCTCCACGATCTCATCGCACATGAGGTAGAGCTCGTGCTGATCGTTGTTCTCGGAATCATGGAACGCCGCTTCGAGTGGCGGCATGGCGAAAATCAACCAGCCGTGGCCCGCAGCAACGGAGGAAAACTTAAGTACATCTCGAAAGAAGGCCCGGTCAGATTCCGGATCCTTGGTGTAGATAACGATATGCGCGCCGTTAATCAAGCCTGAACCCTATCCAAATGGTAATTTGATGTTCTCATTTTAGTCGTTTGCCTTTCGCGCCTGCAGAGCAGTTGGTGACGCCTCGCAAACCCCTAGTTGTTGACAATCCCCATATCACTCGTTGAGCGTTGCCAGGGCCCCGATAATGTTGGCGGCGAGGGGGGCGTGGTTTGTCGGATACATTACCTTCACAAACCGAAGCTATAATCCTCCCTCAGCGACTAGCCAGCAAGTAGCTACTGGCTAACCGCCAGATGCCGCGTAGCAAACTGGGTGCGGCTCTGTCGGTTCGTTTTTTTGACTATTGACTCGAGAGCGACGTCCCGACCTCACGCCGCCTTGGGCCAATCTCTGCTTACTGTTTCCGGCTTTCTCGCTGGCCGACCAGAGAGTGAACTTGGCGCGTTCGGGTTCGCGCCCTCATCTACACCGATTCTGAGCCGCTCCACGAGTTCGCCGCCAAGCCAGCCCCCAACCAGGGCCAAGACGACCGCAATAAACGAGAGCGTCAGTGCTCCATTGCTTGGGGGATTCGTGGCCGCTCCACGCATAAACCAGCTACCGATGAAAAGTAATACGACAACGACGTTGGTGCCGCCGTGCAGCAGACCAATGGTTTTTGCGCGTGTGCCCGATGGAATTCCAATCCAGTCAATCAGGCCAAATACTGCCGCCAGCAAACCTCCGATGATTCCGGGCGCAATCATCCAGTAGGAAACAGCAAACCAAGATGCCTCGCTTCGTACCAGCCCAACAATGTCAAAGGCAACTGCTGTCGCCAAAAGCCCTAGGGGGAATACGATCAGCATTGGGTGGATCGAATGTCCAAACAACTTTGCTTGCATAAAAAGCCTCCTGCCGTTCAGAGGTTTAGTTTGCGCGCGGGGCGGCGCAGGTTGCGTCACCTCGCAAGTTTATCCATTCGGTGTTGGTAATATGCAGGATTTTTCATAGAGTTCTCAGGTTCTTCTGGCACTAAGTGGGGACCGAGACACAAGCCGACTTCCCACCTTGAATTTCTTGTCCGCCGCCCATGTGAGAACCGCTGCCGGTGCGGTTTCAAAACTCGGTTTTAAGCAAACGAAAAAGGACTAAACAGCAGTCTAGGGCGTTCACTGATCCGCGTCTGCTGAATGCTGCCGCAAGTTTTTCAGCCGTTGTTCTTTTTCTTCGAGCAAGCGATTGATCTCTTGAATCAACACCGTTAACTTCTCCGTGTCTTGCTCAACAGAGGCCTGTTCACACAGATGCATCCATCGTTCTTTCACGGGGCCTTTCATGGATCGCAGAGCCTCCCTTGGCGAAATGCTTCCTCTCGACACAGGTAGAAAAACGCATGATCTTCGTCAGTTCTTGTTTTGCAAATAGCGGCCCAAAACTTCGTTAGCAAACTCTCTCTGCTTCAGGAACTTAGAATCGGCGTCAGCGCGAATACATCATTCCCGGTATAAAAATTTTTACGGTCAGCGTGAAAAATAGCCATGCGGCATTCCCGTTCGGAACGTTTTTGCGATGGGGGATGAAAGAGATTGACAGACTGCACGAGAATTCCGCCTATCTCTTGAGGTAAAGCAACTTGGGGCCGTGATTGATGAAGGGATGCTGACTCTATACAGTTTTCTTGGTGTGGCGTTTCGCGGTACTCAGATCACGTTTCAACGAGATCACCTCAGCTTGCAGAGATGCAACCTGATTTTTCAAGTTAATTATTTCGTCTAGCAGGCGTCTTGGTGCTTCGTGTTGCCATACGTTCAACTCTTCGGCGAAGGCAATAATAGGCGCACGTTTGCCCTCGCCCACACGATGCACCGGAAGGCCGAGTAGTTCCCATCGCTGCACCGTTCGCATGCTCTGATTCAGGTGAGTAGCAATTTCCTTCCAGCCGCTCAATGTTTTCATTTTTTCGGGGATGGTTTTTAGCACGTCAGGAAAGAGGAACCCGCCAGATTCTGGAAAGTTTTTCCTAAGAGAACCTTAGACGCGCAACTTTGTCGGCACTGCCGTCAAAGTTTCCGCGTCGGGGGTGTGGCGAGACATCTGGGGAAGTCAACTTCGCCTGATTGCCTGTTGCCCGCCCCGGCCAAGTTGCTTGTACCGAGAGCCGCCGTGTGTATTCCGGCGGTTTTACTTCGCCTGAGTTTCACGATTTCATGCGCCTGCTTTAACTTTTAGAAACCTGGGCACGGTCACCTACGACTCTTTTTTGCTTTTCGTTTAGTGCGTTTCTTTATGGGTTTTTTCTTAGTGGTACGGTGAACGACTCGCTCTGGGAGTTCCTTGGCACCGGTTTCACGGTTCCACTCCTCGAATGTTTGGTTGGAAATCTTTCCCTCTACCAGAAGCTGGGCGAACTTGCGCCTCTGAGCTTTGCTCTTGAACGGCATTATGCCCCCTGTATAACCACGATATGATACTGGCGGCTGGAGCTGTCGAATCCGCTCGTGAGGCTATTCCGTGCACTCAGGCGCGTACTCGTTGAGGTTTCTTTTTCAGAACGGTTGGCGTCCTAGCTACAGGCTTCCTGGAGGTACTTGCACCAGGTTTCTTTGCTTCAATTTGAGCCAAGCTTAAGCGAATCTGCTCCATTAGATCGGGAGCAGTTTTCTCTAAGGGTGTGGGCGCTGGATGAATCTCAACACGATTTTCCAACCGCGCCTGGATGATATTGTTCAGGCGTTCCTGGTATAGGTCTTTGAACTGCGAAGGATCGAAATCTCCCTCATAACCCTTGATCAGCGCCGTCGCCATAGACAGCTCTTTATTGCTGAATTCCGTCTTCAAGTCCAAGCGTGGTGCCGTCCGTACTTCGTTCGCATAAAACATTGTGTATGCGACAAGGCAATCTTCCGAAGGCCTGAGAATCAGCATGTGCTCCCGGCGGTGCATTCCGATCCGGGCGATCCCGAGGCACTCCTCTTTTCGCATTGCTTCGAGCAGCAGTGCGTAGCCCTTTTCCGCGCCAGAGTCGGGTGCGACGTAGTATGAGCGCTCGAAGTAAATCGGATCAACCGTTTTCGCTTTGACGAAGTGAAATAGATCAATTGTGTCAGACGTTTCGATCTCTGCTGCCCTGATTTCCTGAGGGTCGATTGGAGCGAATTCGTCCGGTGCGATCTCATACCCCTTTACCATTTCGTCCGACAGGATTTCCTCGCCAGTGATTTCGGACTGAAAGACTTGGCGAACTGGGGAATACTGATGTTCTGGCATATGGTGATTGTTCGCTTCTTCGGATGTGGGTCGAGTTTCGGATGCCCCAGCCAAGTCGGAATCGTGGCCTTCGAGGTCGTTTGGAATCAGCGGGAAGGAACCAACACTGGTGCTCTGGTTGCTTGGCTTGCGGTGAAGCCGCCGAAAGCGTGTCGTCTTCGTGCGAGCAGCTACAAGGAGCCGTACAGGCATCACGACAAGCCCGAAATGAAGATGCCCACTCCACACAGCCGATGGCATTGCCAGGAAACCTCGTGTTCACTGCACACTACACCGGACTATTTACCCAGGTGCTTCTTAACCGCGTCCGCGGACGTACCTACCTCCTGAACAGCCTTCTTTAGTTCTTCTGGCGACACGCCCAGTCTCTTTGACCAATCGTTCAGTTCGTACTCCTCGTTAACGTTGATCCGATTCCGATCCTGCCTTCCTGCCTTGCTCTTATCATCAACCATAGGGTTCTCCGTCCGATATTGATGACGAACAGCCGCTATGCAGTTGTGCGCGGAACAGTGCTGGCCCGTTCAGTCGGCGTAATCTCGAAAACCGTCTGACTTTCCCAGGCATGGAATCTGTTCGCATTCAGGTCAATGCGCTGCTGCTGGCGCGGAATCCGTAGCGACGGAATGAGGGCAGATTGAATCCAGCGATGCACGGACTTTGTCCATGTCTATTTTGCTTGGGGGGCCGTAACGAAGCCGGAAATGTGCGGCGTCCCTGAGTACCTGAAAAATCAGGCCCGCACGCTGGAGAAGGCGTTGGCAGACGTAAAAGAAGCCCCATCCGAGAGTAGATAACATTTCTTCACCTATGTAGCCCCATGGACGCCGAGTGCAATTGCGAGGCATTGTAGCAGAGGAATTGGGCCGACATCTCCGGCTCAACGGACATGCCCCATTTTTGCTGACTTCCTGTAACAGAAGGCCCTCGTGCCTTGCTTGCCCGCAAGATCATCGAACGCCGCCGAGGGCCGCCTAGGCAGACGCCAACCGCTGCCTCAAGAGTGCGACGAGGGGACGGTGATCTCGCGCATAAACCACCTTGGCATGAGCCTTGGGAGGGTAGTGATCGCGCTCGTGGGCAAGCACCGCAATGATGAATGGATCGGGGCAGTTCTTACGGAAGTATTCTGCCAGGTAACTTCGGCCCTCGGCGTGGAGCTTGTGGCAGAGAAGAAGGATTCCGCATCGGCCAAGGTTTATCTCAAAGACAGCGGAACTCACTGTCTCAACGTTCACGACCTGGCAGCCGATCTTGGTGAGCGCATTGGTTCGGGATTCCGCCAGAGCCGAATCCGGCGAAACGTGAAGAACCGTACTGGTAGGGCTACGCGTCTCGTATTCATAGGTCATTCTCTTCGTACTCGTCCGCCAGCTGCGGAAAGTCTACATCCCAAATATTCTTGTCCGGCTCTACACATTCAGCGCCCAGGTGTTTTTCCGATGATTTCTCAAGCTTTCGAACCCAGACCACACGGAACAGACCCCGCTTTGTCCCGTACTGAATATCGAGAACATCGCCAGGGTTCACTTCGCCACGGAAACCTGCGAGTCGCACACCGCGTTCCGTTGCATCGAGCGTATGCGCGAGTTGCAAGCGAGCACTGGTGCCCGCCAGTCGTACCCGGACGGGCACCACCATTTTCGCTCGTAGTTTGTTTCGTTTGCCTGTGCGAAACCGTCCCATGGAAACCAAGCCCGCGAGCTGCATTCAAAGTTCGGAATAAAGACGAAGCGGAGTACGGAAAGGTTGTGAGGTAAAACGAAGTTGCCGTAAATGCGGAGTCGCGCCGGACGGAGCCGCTTTCGCCGGCGTTTCCGGTTCACGGAACCAAAGGTGTAACTTTGGAGAACTAACGCTGCGCAAGGCTGAGAAGCGATTCGAGCATGCGAATGGGCAGCAACACAGTCTGCTGCGAAGGTAGGAGCAGAGGTTCTAATTCGGAGTGAAATGGATTTGGACGAACTCTGTGGTTTCGTGATCTGCTTTTTCCCATTTCCATTGTCCAGTTTTAAGGCACGTTTACGTTAACGACTCTTTTAGCAGAGCCGACGAATTTGTCATTAGCGGCGACTGCGATGCGATGCGTTCCTGAGCTGAGCGTAAACTTCTTTGCCAGTTGATCACCCCATTTAACGTAACGCTTCTTGCCGTCAATCCAGACCTGGAGTTGGCTTACGCCAGCCGGGGAATTGCCGGAGGCTCTTATCACCACTGGTGAAGTCACAGTCGCGCCATCTTTAATTCCGCATATTTTGGCCGCGAGCTTTGCCGAGTTGGGCGGAGGACAATTCTTCAGACCTCCCGTTTGTATTCCAATTCCCAACAGCCCCTCATTGGGATTGATTACCGCGTAATCCGTGCGCGAATCGCAGTCCATGTCGCGAAACGTGGCGGCAATGTCCCTGTCGTTATCGGGCAGAGTTCCTTTGGAGCCAAGGGTATCGTTGCCGAGCCCGAGTGCGTATTGGAAACCTCCTGAACCGATAAGCACCGGCCAGATGCCCATGGCGAACGGATTGTAGTAAATCAAATCCTGGTTGAGGTCACCATTTATGTCGGCCGGCACAATCGCGCCCGCGTGT
>JBKPSP010000065.1:0-3236 GCA_046735175.1 Acidobacteriota bacterium | reverse complement strand
TGTCCACACCGTTTCGGGAACGTGCAGCACAAAAGTGTGAGATACCGCGTCGGTCCTCCACCCTGCATAGCAGCAGGGTCGATCCATCAGCCAACAATGTCGCACCGGCGTTGAAAACACTATTGATCGAGTAAGGCCAGTCCTTAGCAGTCAAGATTCGATTGGCGGGATGCCGAGGTAGAAGAGGTTCGTAACGGGTTGTTATGGCAACGCTCATAGGATTTCACGAAAAACAAATCACAGTACATTGGCAGTTTCACGACTGTTGTTGCGGGCGATGAATAGGTCACGCCTCGATCGCGGATGATCAACTTCTTCGAGCGAGCGCATTTCGACCAATGCCATCAGAAACGCCAAAGTCGACTCTGCCCCCTGGTTTTCATTCACTCTTTCAGGACCAGACCGTCTCGGCAACCACCGGTGGAGGGATCGTAAAGAGCAATCTGCAGATCATTGGCGCCCAAGAACCAATTGAAGGCCGACCATGCCTCTTTGAGCCATCGGTCCTCTCCGGTCGCACGATAAGCCTCCAGGCATGCGGAAACGGTTCCCCCGGCTTCCACCGGTTGGTGATCGAAGCGCGCTTTCTCATGTCCCTTGCGATGGAACCCTTGCGAGCCGATGGGCACAAAATGATCATTTTCTGGGGAACGCTGTGTCTTGCTCAACCAATTCAGTGCTCCGAGGGCGGCCGATATCATCAGGCTATCCGACCTGCGACGGCCAGCAATCAGAACTGCTTGTGGCAATCTGGCGTTTGAATAAGCCAAGACATCCTCAAACCAGTTCCACTCCGGTGACTGGTTCGAACCGTAGAGCTCGAGCAGCCGAGTTGCAAGAATTGATCTGATCTGTTGCGCGTCGCGATCGCCTGGAAAAGAGTCGAGGTACTCCTGTATCCCGAGCAGGGCGAATGCCCATGCACGGGGGCTGGTGAAGGCAACGATCGCCGGCACGGCAGTTTCGAAAAGACGTCCGGCCGCACCTCGTAGCGCCTGATTTTTAGAGCGTCCCAGAACGGTTCCTAGCGCCCAGAGCGCGCGCCCATGACAATCTTCCGAGCCCTTAGCCTCCGTCCATTTGCGTTCGTAAGTAAGAAAATTTCTGAACCTTCCGTTTTCTGGATTGAACGCATGCCCCAGAAAGGCCAGGTACCGCGAAGCTAGTTTCTTAGTTCCCGCAAACTTGGTTCCTCCAAGTTGCTCGACGAGCACGGTTAGCAGCAAGGCGCGAGCGTTGTCGTCGGTCGCGTACCCTTCGCTGTAATTCGGTACAGAGAAGGTTGCGTGCTGGAGCATGCCTGTGTCGTCGGTCAGCCGATGCAAGTGATCGAACTTTAGCGCTGGCAACTCGTCAAGACATTTTTCTGGCGACACATCCGCGAACGTCACGCGCGGGTGCCGCGCACGGTCCGCACGAGCTTGCTCAAAACTTGCCATGTACCCCTGCGCCACACTTTTCCACACCATGTCCCGTGCATAGACGTATGCACGTTTGCGCATCGCGTGCCGTATTGCGGGAGTATCCAGGAGTTCGACGGCCTTTCGCGCGATCGCGCCCGAGTCTTGAAAAGGGACAAGCGCCCACCGACGATCGTCCAGTAATTCGATCGCATGCCAGTAGGGAGTCGAGATGATTGCTTTGCCCGCGCCTAGCGCATAAGCAAGCGTCCCCGAAACCACCTGCTCCTCATGGCGGTAAGGCGTGACATAGATGTCCGCTGCGCCGATAAATGCCACCATCTCCTCAGGGCTGACGAAGCGGTTATGGAAAATCACGTTTGACTCCACTCCGACCTCCTTCGCCAAAGCCTGCAAGCAGGCTCGATAACGATCGCCCACCCGCCTCGGAAGGGGCGGGTTATCTCAACCACAAAGGAAAAAATCAATGCAGCATTTTGAAGACATCACCCGTCCGGGCTCACTCGAAAGCGCGGACATTCACAACCCTGGCCGGAAACAATTAGTCAATTTCAATTTCGAGCGGCTCAAGGTCACATCCCAAAGCGGCCTTCAGCAGTTGCACGGGATAAACAGGGCCAATTCAACCGGCGCTGGAATACCAAAGCAGGTCACCGCCGTGCAGGTCTCCGTGGCGAACGCTCAAGTCGGTTTGACCTCTACCGTCACCTGCACGTTTCATCGCGACCCGGCCGACAAGAATTTGTCCGGCGTTTACATCTGGGTCAAGGGCTACCAGAGCAACCCCGCCCCGGTTCAACTCGCATCCAGCGCCGACTCTCCCGTCACATTCGTGATGACAAACACGGGAGAGACCGTAAGCCTCATCGTTCAGGCGTATGGCAACGGCGGTAGCGCACCACTCGACTTTGCACCGACTAGCGGCCTCACGCTTCCGAAAAGCACAGGCGGAGGAGTGAGTACGAGCAGCGCGACGGGAACGACCGTTAGCGGCACTACTGGCGCGCTCGCCAAGATTGCGGGACCGTCATCAGTTGCGAGCACGAACTTGACGGGCGATGTCGTGACCAGCAACACCCCGGCCTGTACCGTGGTTGGCATTCAAGGCACTTCTGTTGATTCGCTCGCGTTACTCGACGGCGACCACCTACGCTACAGCGTCACGAGCGGCAAGTACGAACCCGTGATGGATTCTGACTGGCTCGTATTACCGCATATCTCGGGAAGCGTTCCCGATGTGATCTACCAGAACTATTGGGGGTCGTTGACCTTCACCGGCGGTGGGTCCGCTTCCCTAGTCGCGTCCACCGCGTCGGAAGTGTTCGGAATCAAATACGCCACGAGCACGACCGCGGGGACAACGGCCGGCTTCGGTCTCAATGGCACAAACAACGCGCTGGCATTCGGAAATTATCGACGGTTGCGTTTCAAGCTCTCGCTCGATCAAACCGCCACATGTCGGCTTTGGTTTGGTTGGGGTTCCACGACGGGCGCCACATTCGGGATTTGGGGAAAAGATACCCTCACGACACCGTTCGTCGGCTTCCGCTACAGCACTAACGCGGGCGACACAAAATATCAGTGCGTCACAAACACCGGCTCAAACAACCGTAGCAGAGAGCACCGCCAGTCACGTCGATACGAACATCCACATTTTCGATATTGTTTACGACGGAACGCAGGCGAAGTTCTACATCGACAGGACGCTAGTCGGCACGATCAACACAAACCTTCCCGCCACTACCACCGTCGGCGGTCCCTGGATGGACATTGACAACATCACGACGGCGGCCTCGCGCACGTTCACGTTTTACA
>JBKPSP010000064.1:0-8493 GCA_046735175.1 Acidobacteriota bacterium | reverse complement strand
CGACCGGAACTGGATCTTGGGGTTGTGCTTCGACAGAACCTTGGTGATGGCCGCCGTCAGCGTGGTCTTGCCATGGTCGATGTGACCGATGGTGCCCACGTTGCAGTGCGGCTTGGTGCGTTCAAATTTCTCTTTCGCCATTTCGTTTCCTCAGCTCTTGGCTATTAGCCTTTAGCTTGAACCCTGAGGGGCTAAAGCCCATTTTTGATCTCGCTTGCCCGGCACTGCTTAAGCCGTGCCCTGATACGAAACTTATTTCCCGCCTTGCGCTTTGCCGATAATTTCGTCGGCGACTGAGCGCGGCACTTCTTCGTAGCGCGCGAAGTGCATTGAGTACTCGGCGCGGCCCTGGGTGCTCGAACGCATGTGGGTCGCATAGCCGAACATCTCAGCCAGCGGAACGATCGATTTGATCACCTGCGAGCCGGCGCGGTGCTCCATGCCTTCAATGCGGCCCCGGCGTGAGCTCAGGTCGCCCATGATCGTGCCCGCGAAATCTTCCGGCGTAACCACTTCGACTGCCATCACTGGCTCGAGCAACACTGGCGAAGCCTTCCGAGCGGCTTCTTTGAAGGCCATCGAACCGGCGATCTTGAACGCCATTTCGTTCGAGTCAACTTCGTGATAGCTGCCGTCGTAGAGCGTGACCTTTACGTCCACAACCGGGTAGCCGGCCAATACTCCGCCTTCGAGCGCTTCCTGAATTCCCTGGTCGACCGGCTTGATGTATTCCTTCGGTACCACGCCGCCGACGATGTCGTTGATGAACTCGTAACCCTTGCCCGGCTCCTGCGGATCGAGCTTGATCTTGACGTGCCCATACTGGCCGCGGCCACCGGTCTGGCGAATGTACTTGCCTTCGGCTTCGGCGTGCTTGCGAATGGTCTCGCGATACGCCACCTGCGGCTTGCCGACGTTCGCTTCGACTTTGTACTCGCGCATCATGCGGTCCACGATGATTTCGAGGTGCAACTCGCCCATGCCGCTGATGATGGTCTGTCCGCTGTCGGGATCGGTGTGGACTTTGAAGGTCGGGTCTTCCTGGGCCAGCTTGTTGAGAGCGAGGCCCATCTTTTCCTGGTCGGCCTTGGTCTTCGGCTCGACGGCAACGGAAATGACCGGAACTGCAAACTCGATCGATTCGAGCGTGATCGGGTTCTTCGGATCGCAGATGGTGTCGCCGGTAGAAACGTTCTTGAGACCGACCGCTGCGCAGATATCGCCAGCCAGAATTTCCTGAATGTCTTCGCGCTTGTTGGCGTGCATCTTCAGCAAGCGGCCAATGCGCTCATTGCGCTGGGTGCGTGAATTCAGCACCGAGTCGCCGGATTTCAGCTGCCCGGAATAAACACGAATAAAGGTAAGCTGACCGACAAACGGATCGGCCATGATCTTGAACGCCAGCGCCGAAAACGGCTCGTCGTCCGCGGTCTTGCGCGTGATTTCTTTTCCGGAGTCGGGATCGGTGCCGGTGGTTTCGGGAACATCAAGCGGCGAAGGCAGGTAATCGACCACCGCATCCAGCAGCGGCTGCACGCCTTTGTTCTTGAATGCTGTTCCCACGACAACCGGGAATACCTTCAAACCAATCGTTGACTTGCGCAGCGAGGCGCGCAGTTCGTCCGCAGAAATTTCTTCGCCTTCGAGAAACTTGTGCAGCATCGCGTCGTCATTCTCGGCGACGGTTTCAACCAGCGCGGCGTGGAAGGCTTCGGCTTTCTTTTTCAGCTCGGCGGGAATTTCTTCGGTGACGTACTCGGCGCCCAGGGTTTCGTCGTTCCAGATGATGGCCTTCATGGCCAGCAGATCGACGACGCCTTTGAATTTGTCTTCTTGTCCGATGGGAATCTGAATCGCGACGGGCTTGGCATTGAGGCGCTTGCGGAGGGTATCGACGGCGTGCTCGAAATCGGCGCCCATCTTGTCAATCTTGTTGATAAAGCAAATTCGCGGGACACCGTACTTATCAGCCTGACGCCAGACCTTTTCCGACTGCGGTTGCACGCCGTGAACGGCGTCGAATACGGCGACTGCGCCGTCGAGGACACGCAGCGAGCGTTCGACTTCAGCGGTGAAATCGACGTGGCCCGGAGTATCGATGATGTTGATGCGAATGTCGCGCCAGTTGCAGGTCGTCGCGGCGGACGTGATGGTAATGCCGCGCTCCTGCTCCTGCTCCATCCAGTCCATGATGGCGGTGCCTTCGTGCACTTCGCCCAGGCGATGGGTGCGTCCGGTGTAATAAAGGATGCGCTCGGTGGTGGTGGTCTTACCGGCATCGATGTGGGCCATGATGCCGATGTTCCTGCAGCGCTCTAATGGGACGGTTCTGGACACAGCTTTTTTCCGTTCGTCCTTGCGGACTTCCTGTTCGCCGACCGTGTTGACTGGACTACCCAAACTTCACCTTTGATTTGGTAATTGGGTAATCGGGTAATTTGGTAATTGAAACCAAGACTCCCCGCCTAAATTACCCAATTACAAAATTTCCCAATTACTCAATCTTCCTTACCACCGATAATGCGCGAAAGCCTTGTTCGCCTCGGCCATGCGGTGTACGTCTTCCTTTTTCTTAATTGCAGCGCCTTTGCCGTTTGCGGCATCGAGCAATTCGTTCGACAGCTTGTCGATCATTCCCTTTTCGCCACGTCCGCGGGAGTAAGACACCAGCCAGCGGATCGCCAGCGAAGTGCGGCGATCGGGATTGACCTCGACCGGCACCTGATAGTTCGCGCCACCTACGCGTCGGGTCTTCACCTCGAGCAGCGGTTTCGCGTTCTCGACAGCCTTCTTGAACAGCTTCAGGGGTTCGTCCCCGCCCTTCTGCTGCAGGCGGTTCAGAGCTTCATAGAAGATGCCCTCGGCGGTGCTCTTCTTGCCCTGCCACATCATCGAGTTGACGAACTTCGTGACCAGGTCAGAGCCGTAAACCGGGTCCGGCTCGACTGTGCGCTTTGCGATATGTCCTTTGCGTGGCATAAATGCAGCTTCTAGCTCCTAGCTATTAGCTTCTAGCTTGATCTCCCTGCTGCCTTCGCCGGCTTTGCCGACGACCGACAGCCGACCGACAACTTCTATTATTTCGGTCTCTTCGCTCCGTACTTCGATCTTCCCTGCTTCCGATTCGCGACGCCCACCGCGTCCAGCGTTCCGCGAATCACGTGATAACGCACGCCCGGCAAGTCCTTCACGCGGCCCCCGCGGATCAGCACAATCGAGTGCTCCTGCAGGTTGTGGCCAACGCCGGGAATATACGTCGTCACTTCAATTCCATTGGTCAGGCGAACACGAGCGACTTTGCGCAACGCCGAGTTCGGCTTTTTCGGGGTTTGCGTGTAAACGCGGGTGCAGACGCCGCGCTTCTGCGGGCACGACTGCAGCGCCGGACTCGCCGTTTTATACCGCGGATGCTCCCGTCCCGCCCGAACCAGCTGATTAAAAGTAGGCACTCGTGCCGCTCCTCAGAAACTCGTCCGCACGCACAATCGCGCACAAATTTCGGTTTAAAACTGTTTTTCCCGGAAAATGTCCAGGATTCAGGCTGGATGACTTGCGCCATCCATACTTCCGGCGGTCAAAGTTGCCGGAAATTGTCTTTTCCCTATGACAGGTCTGCCGACGGTGGCTTCAGGCCTCAGTAATTAAGGAGAAGCTCCGTTTCGCCAGCTTCGCCCCACATAGTCCCTCGAAGGGATCGTTTCGCAGGACGTTTCAGCGAGGGGTCTTCCGCTCTAAAGGCGGAAGACTTCTTTCTAAAGCTTAACTGCCCATTCCACTGCCTCAGCGCAAAACCAACCGGGGCAATACAGGCAAGCCAGGATTAACTCGCGGAACTGTATAAATATAACAATCGAAAAAGCAGATCGTCAACATCAATTGCGGCGCATCGAACAATGCAGTGTCCAGTTGCCAGTGCCAGTTGCCAGTTACCAGCGCTTAGTTTTGGAGATTCGGTAGAAAACGCATGAAAAGCGCTGGATCTGGACTCAAATCTGGCCTTTGTGGTTGCTGAAAAAAAAATCAGCCTCTACACTGGTGGTTTTCCGGAAGTGCGCTTTTCATATTCACTTGGAAGGGTTCATGGGTAGGTTCGTTTCCCTGGCAGGGCTGTCCTGCATTGCGCTCTGCATCATTCTCCTTGCTTCTTGCGGGCAATCCAGCCCCGTCAACGTCAGCACCGGCAGTATTGTGCCCACCAGCGTGTCGCTCACTTCGTCGTCGGCAGTGGGATCCAACCTTTCGCTTGAGGTGGGCAAGACGGCCGCGCTCAGTGCAACGGCGCGGGGCGCAAGAAACAACGTTCTGAATGAGACGTTTTCATTTTTATCGAGCGATCCCACGGTTGCAACCGTAGCCAACAACGGCCTGATTTGCGCCGGCACCTGGGATTCACTGTCCCTGCCGCAGATCTGCACGCCGGGGACCGTCGGAACGACGCAAGTAACCGCAACAGCCCAGGGAGTCAGCAGCCCTCCGCTCATTGTCTATGTTCACCAGCGAATTACCAGCATCACGGTGAGCAAGGTCGCGGGTCAACCGGCGACGCTTTCTAACACCTGCTTGTCGAAGGCCGGGCCTAACGGGCCAGAGAGCTGGATTTATCAGGCCACGGCAATGAGCGGGTCAACCGATATCACGTCAGGCGTAGGCCCCTTTTCCTGGGGCGAGATCAATCCTGGAACTTCCGCGATCGTGAATTTCAGCTCGCCGCCGGTCACATCGCCTTTAAATCAGGAGATCGTGACGGCAAACACCCCAGGAGAGGAGCCGATTTTCGCCTCCGCCAGCGGGTTCAACGGCCAGCCCTCACTGGTGCAGACCTGCCCAGTGCAGCAGATCTCGATTGCGGCGGCCAATAACTCCAGCACATCCATTTCAGTGAATACGGGGACAAGCACCACGCTGAACGCCACCGTGATAGATGAGGCCGGAAGGACGTTAACCGGGGTGCCGCTGACCTGGAGTTCGTCGAATCAAATTTCGGTTGCATCCGGGACTGGCGCAACCAGCACTGTTTTCGGAAGCACATTCACGGCGACGGCAAGTGGCGTTGGCGCGACGGATGTGACGGCCTCCTGCACGCCGCCAACCTGCAATGGCGGAATCAAGCCGTCGTTGCCGATCTATGCAAAAACGCCGATAACTTTTACTGTCACCAGCAGCACCGCACCCACGAGTCCCACGGCGTATGTGACGACGACCGCGTGCGCGGACCCGACAGCGAACCCGACGAACGCAGCGTGCACGCCTACGGTGATCCCTTTAACAAAAAGTTCGACGGGAACTACTTTTGCAACGGGCACGCCCGTTGTGCTGCCGGCCTCGCCGAACTCGTTTGTGTTCGATCCCAAGGGGACGAATGCCTTTCTCGGAGTGCAGTCATCGCATTTCGGGCAGAGCGGGGCAATGGTCTTCACGGGCTCAACAGCGACGCAATTCACCAACGCATTTGGGACGGTGCTGGCGATCTCGCCTGATACGTCAACGGTAATTTTCTCCGATGCGGTCAACTCGCCGAACCAGGTGTTCATTTGCACGAACTGCAGCACGAGCGGGCGTACGGTCACGCCGCTGGCAATTCCGGGTGCTAACGCTGCGGCGTTCTCACCCGACAGCCTGAAGGCTTACATTGTCGCGGGAAGCAATCTCTACATTTTTTCCAAGGTGGATGCACTGCGGAAGGTTGTATTGCCGGGAGCAGGAAGCGATGTGTCATTTCTCGGCGATGGCACGTATGGGTACATTTCCGTGGCAGGTGCAGCGGGGGCTGCTTCTCTTCCGGTCTGTTTTGATCCGGCAGCGGGGCCGGCGCTGGGCACCGTGACGATTCCCGGCGCCACCGTGCTCAGGTCGTTGCCGGGAGATACGATCCTGGCGTTGGCGCCCCCGGATGTGAAAACGGTGACGGCTTCGATATCAGGAAACCCGATGCCGGGCGAGAACGGCTGCCCGTCGCCGCGCGGACTGCTCACGCTAAGCAACTCGACGCCGTTGAGCTTCGACCTCGGCGAAGGCGCTTTCGTACCCACCCACCTGATCATTTCACCTGACGCCTCAACCGGTTATCTGCTGGCACAGAGCCCAGCCCCCAACTCGGCACCGCTGCCGTTCGTCACTGTGTTCAGCATTCGAGGACAGACGACGTCACAAGTTTCGCTGGTAGGCAATGCAACTCCGTTGAGTGCTTCGTTGAGTCCCGCGGGGAACTTGCTTTTTGTGGGAGCTGATGACGGCGCTGTGCACGTAATCGATACATCGCTGCTGCAGGACATCCAGCAGATTACTTTCCCGTTCGCGTCGGCGCCGTTGTGCATTGGCCCGGGGACGCCGCCGAATCCGGTCGCGAAGACGGTGGTTGGAATTTCGGGAGTTTCACAGAATGGCTCCAATTGGGACTACGCCTACGCCGTGAATTCCGGTCCGCAGCTCACAGTGGGAGAAACCATCGTAGTGACGGGAATGGCGGACGGCGGGAACGACGGCACGTTTACGATCCTGGCGGTTGGCGGCGGGAAGTTCACGGTGGCCAATACCTCAGGGGTGACGACCAGTTCGGTGCAAAACGGCAGCGGCACTGTGCCCATCACGTGTAATCCGGATTTGGTGGCGGTGAGGCCGTAGGGCTCTTGTCTCTTGTCTGTTGTCCCTTGTCTACTGACTAACGCCTGCCTTTTCGATTTGTTTTCCTACGCTATCTAGCACGCCGTTAATGAACTGCACGGACTCCGGCGCGGAGAATTTCCGGGCGATCTCGATGGCTTCGTTGATGACCACGGCGCGGGGCGTCTTGGGAAAGCCCAGAAATTCTGCTACTGCGGCACGCAGGAGATTTCGATCTACTGCAGCCATGCGGTCGATGCGCCAGTTCTCGGCGTGATTTTCGATCAGCTTGTCAATTTCAGCGGCGCGGTCCTGAGCAACGCGAAAAAGATCTTCGGTGAATCCTTTAACCTCGGGGTCGACTTCGCCCCGTCCTGTCCAGAAGGTTTTGCGGACCTCTTCGACCGGCTGCTTGCCAAGGTCAGCCTGGAAGAGCATCTGCAATGCAAGTTCGCGGGATTTGCGGCGTGTGCCCATGATCCAGCTGTCAGCTATCAGCCTACAGCTGTCAGTTTACGACAGGACGGGCACACCCTCGGTGCTGGTCTCAACGCGATTGCGGCCGTTGTGCTTGGCGCGATACATGGCGGCGTCGGCAACTTCGACCAGGAACTCAGGATCGCTTTCCTGAGTGCCCAGCGTGGCGCCAAGGCTGATGGTGACGGTAATACTCTCGTTGCCGAGGTCGACCGCTTCGTCGCTCACCGCAACACGGATGCGCTCAGCCAGCTTTTCTGTTACGTCGAGGTCGCAACCTGGAGCGATAATGAGAAATTCTTCTCCGCCGTAACGCCCGATCACGTCGTAGGGTCGCAGCGTGGCTGAGATTCGCTGCACTACCGCCACCAGGGCTGCATCGCCCGAACCGTGACCATAGTGGTCGTTGATTTTTTTGAAGTGGTCCACATCGGCCACGATCACACCCAGGGTCTGGTTCTCGCGACGGCAACGAGCAAGTTCTTTGCGCAGAACGTCGCGAATCGCGCGGCGGTTCAGCACTCCGGTCAATGAATCGTGCTCAGCGTGGAAGCGTAACGATTCCTGTGCCTGCAGGAGTTCTGATTTGCCTTTTTGCATGGCGGCCAGCATGGCGTTTACTGCGCCGGCCAGCGCGCCCAACTCGTCGTTGCTGCTGGATTCCAGCCGCAAAGAAAGGTCGCCGCTTGCGGTCACCTGCTTGATACGGCGATTCAGCTTTTGCAGGCGAGCGAGAAGATTCTCTTCAAGGACCAGCAGCAGCACGCCGCAGTGGACGACTCCGGCCAGCATGAGGAGGAGCAACAAGTAACGCATGACCTTGTTGGCCTCGGAGGGCAGATCGTCAGGAATTCGAGCAACCAGGATACGTCGGGAAATACCAAACATGTCTTTGAGGGGGACATAGGCAAGCATGGTGGAATCACCCTCAAAACGCACAAAATTTGTGCCATCGCTCCAGGCAGTATGTTGGGCATCGGCTGGCGGGGCCTGGTCGGCGGGTTCCAGCCAGAGAGGCACCCCAGCAGAGCGTGAAAGCGGCGCCAGCAGGGATTCATTTACATCACGTGCCATGACCAGAGTGCCATGCGATTCTCCGTCGCCGCGACTGGTTAGGACGGGCTGATAAGCAAGAAGTAAGACGTGTCCCCGAACTTGAAGAAAGCCAGTGATGGATGAGTTCTTGCGATCGGGGTGGTAGGCGGCGGCGATGGATGCGATATCGGGACCTTGAAGAGACAGGTTGCCTGCCGTCTTATGCACTACCACCGAGCCTTTGGTGTCGAGCAGGACGAAGGCATTGATATGAATGATATTGAAGGTCTGCTCAGCCAATTCGGTACGAACGAAATCCGGGTCGCGGGATTGCATGAATTCATAAGTGCGGTCCCACTGTGAGTAATCGCGCGCCATGAT
>JBKPSP010000063.1:0-15994 GCA_046735175.1 Acidobacteriota bacterium | reverse complement strand
GTTCAAGCGTGGTCAATAAGGGTCATCTGTGGATGAGCTCTTACCAGGTGCTCGTCGGTCCTTACGTGACCGAATCCGAGGAAAAGAAAATTCATGGCGATCTTGTCACCAACGGGATCAAGGCCCTGCCGTTCGAGAGAGGCTCCCGCGGCTTCGCATTCCGCTCAAACCTGACGGTCGGTGGTTCCAAGCTGCCGATTGGAGAACTGAGCATCACTTGGGAGACTTACCTCTCAGAGGCCAAAGTGAAGTTCATGCGGGATGGCTCCGTGATCGCAAGTGCTAACGCCAGCTGGGCGAGCCGTCTACAGAAGTTCGCGCACAACGAATATGTGTATGAGAACGGCGGCGGAAATTCCCGCCCGCTGCTGGAAGTGCACTTCGCAGGATTGGACCGCGCGCTGGTGTTTAGGTAGGGTGAGGTGTGGAAGGGTGTTCTGAGGCTCAAGGTTTTCAAAGTTTCGCCAAGACCAATAAGAGTCCCGAAGGTTGTGTTGATCTCATTCGTCTCGGCCAGTAGCTCGCTTTAGACCCTTGCCGACCTGCATTGATCACTATCCTTGCGGACCATGACCGGCGATCGTGACTCGGGCTCCGGGCTTACCGCCAACCGGATAAATCAGTTCAACGCCTTCGGGACTCTATCCTGCCTTTGACGATGTCTCTTGTTCTCCTCGACCAGCGCTTTGCTATAGAGCCTTACTGACCCTCCGTCGGTCATCCTGCAAGTCTTTGGCGCCAGATCTGTTGGTTGCCCAACGTTCTTACGCTTCGTCCTTGCCGTCTGCCGAAGGTGATCTCGCTTGACCCCCGGACGCCGCACCAACCGGAAAAACTTCAGAAACTGTCAAAGAACAATTGTGTTTTACACCTTCTATTTTTTGGGTCAACAGAAAAAGCGATTTTCTATGTGCTTTGAATTCAACGGAGTGCACACCGTTCACAGGGGTGTGCAGCGGAAACTGTGCAGACACATACGATGTGAACGATATCTGGGCCTGAGCAAACGCGATTTTACGCGGTCCACTGATGGATTCGCCTACAAAAACGTGTGC
This sequence comes from Acidobacteriota bacterium, assembly GCA_046735175.1. Lineage (GTDB taxonomy): Bacteria > Acidobacteriota > Terriglobia > Terriglobales > Acidobacteriaceae > Gp1-AA145. The sequence goes on along the minus strand of JBKPSP010000063.1, from coordinate 14,939 downwards.
AGCCTATTATTCCAGCCTGTGAAAATCGTGCGTGAATCCTTACTGGACGCGGGGTTCGAAGATAAATCAAAACGAATGGATCGACGAAAGGTTCTCACCATACAGAGAGCCGAGGCTGGCTCTGACCGCTTCTGACAGTTGCTCCATATCTCTCAATGTCAACCCGGCCGTCGAAATCGGTTCGCCCACTCGCATTTCGAGGGGCCTCGATTTGATGTGGTATGTGTTCATCGGCAGGAGATCGTACATCCCGATCAGCGCAATCGGCACTATGTCCACCTGCGCCTTGATCGCGAGAAAAAATGCGCCCGGCAGGAACGGTTGAATTCGGCCATCCGACGATCGTCCGCCTTCGGGAAAAATGACCAGCGGCATACCGGCTTTCAATGTTTTGAGTGCCGAGCGAATGTGTGCCACCGACCGCGCAGGATGCTGCTGGTCCACGCACACCTGCCCTGAGCGCTTCAAGTGCCAGCCAACTATGGGATACGACAACAACTCCTTCTTGAACAGGATGCGGAACTGAAAGGGCAGAAATGCGTAGAGTGCCGGAATGTCGAGCGCGGAGCCGTGATTCACCGCATAGACATGCGGCTTACCGGTATCGATCTTCTCCAGCCCAATGACGCGGAGTGGAGAAAAGATCGTCTTCATGATGGCCTTTGACCAGGCGCGCGCGAAGCTGTGCAACCGCCGGCCGTCCTTGTCGAAGAGGCCGAACGGAATCGACGCCAACCCAAAAAAGACCGTATAGCCCCAGATCAAAGGATCGAAGAAGAAATAGGAGCGCAACCGGCTGAGGATGCCGTACTTTCGGGTTTGCGTCGGCGCACTGGCTGGAGGCTGCTCCTGTTGCGGCACCATCACCGTACTATTTTCCATCTGCACCAACTCCCAGAACCCGCATCGCCTCCCCTACAACGTAGATCGAACCGGTAATTACGACGACGGACGCCTGCACCGGCTGTGTGGCTCGGACACTCCTGTCCGAGCAAGCCAGCTTCCCAGCGACGTCAATTGCGTCCTCTACACTCCGTGAAAGGCCAATCTCCGCACCAGTCCTGCCGGCGGCATCTCGTATTTCCTCAGCGGTCGCCGAGCGCGGATTGTCGGCGGCCGTCACAATGACCCACTCCGCTAGGGGAAACAGGATCTCCGCAATCTCGCCGATCGCCTTGTCGCGCATCGCACCAAAAATAAAAATCAGTCGGCGATCCGGAAAGCAAGCGGAGATAGCAGAGCGCAACGCCCATGCTCCCGCAGGATTGTGGGCTACATCAAACACAAAATCTAAATTAAACCCGGCAGAAACGGACGAGACGACCTGAAACCGTCCCGGCCACCGGGTCTCGCGAATCCCGCGTTCGATTGTCTCCGCCGAAACCGGAAAACCTTGACCGGCAAGTTCCTCGGCCGCCGCAATCGCCAGCGCAACGTTCCGCAACTGATGCCGTCCAACCAACGAGGTCTCAACCAGAATCTCTTTCCCCATAACCTGCATTGGATATCGCGAAACCAACCCGTCGTTGATTTTCTCCGCGCTCTCTGCGTCCTCTGCGGTGAAATGCTTGGCAACGTAAGCGTCCGCCTTAGGCGAAACCGGCGGCACAAACTGCGCCGCGCTCACCGCATGGGCATTTCTTTCCAGGACCACTTCACCGATCACATCATTTGCTTCGCGCATCTGCGGCAATGTCACTACAATCCCGGCTGGCCGTATGATTCCGGCCTTTTCGCGCGCAATTTCAGCGATGGTATTTCCCAGGAATTTCTGATGATCGAGTGAGATATCGGTAATCACGCTGACACGTGGCTCGACCACATTTGTCGCATCCAGGCGCCCGCCCATGCCGACTTCAAGGACTGCAATATCAACTTTGTTCGTGGCGAAGTGCTCGAAGGCCATCGCGGTCAGCATCTCGAAGAAACTCGGATGCCACGGCAGTTCGCCGTCTTCGACCAGCCGCTCCGCCGTGCGATCCACGAGATCATGCAGCAGTGCGAAATTGTCATCCGCAATCTGCTCGCCGTTGACCTGAATACGCTCATTGATGCGAATCAGATGGGGCGACGTATAGAGCCCAGTGCGCAGTCCGGAAGCTTGCAAAATCGATGCAAGAGTCGCAGCGGTGGACCCTTTGCCGTTCGTCCCCGCGATCAACACGCTTGGAAACTTCCGCTCAGGATTTTCCAGCGCGGCCAGCAGCACGCGCATGTGCGCCAGATCGAACTTATGCGATGGCGCCTGCGCCAGTTCGTGTCCCAGCGCATACATGCGGGCAACCGCACTTTCGTAGGAAGCAGGCATGGTGATTGTCTGGTGTGGGGCCGCCGGCCCTCAAAACGTCCTTCGTCGTACGTCGTTGGTCGTACGTCGTACGCCAAAACACTAGATTAGCAGCTTAGCGGTGCGATACACGCGTTGAAGGTATTAGCTGGCGACCCAGTACCGGCAAAGAGGGGTTTGGCGAACGACGTACGACGAACGACGGAGGGTTTCAACTGGCAACCGGCAACTGACCACTGGCAATTGGGCTCATGAACTCCAGCGCTCTCGTAATGTACGCCTTCATCTCTTTGCGATGCACGACGGCATCCAGCATCCCATGCTCGAGGAGAAATTCGCTACGCTGAAATCCGGGAGGAAGTTTTTGGCGAATGGTCTGCTCGATCACCCTCGGACCGGCAAATCCAATGAGCGCTCCCGGTTCGGCGATGTTCAGGTCCCCAAGCATGGCGAACGAGGCCGTAACGCCACCGGTTGTTGGGTCGGTAAGGACGGAAACATATGGCACGCGCGCCTCATCCAGACGTGCCAACGCGGCCGAAATCTTCGCGAGCTGCATTAGACTCAGCACGCCCTCCATCATTCGCGCCCCGCCGGAAGCAGAAATAATCACCAGCGGCTTGTTCTTCTCAAGCGCTTCCTCGATGGCGCGCGTAATGACCTCTCCCACGACCGCGCCCATGCTGCCGCCGATAAACGCATATTCCATGGCGCTGATGATCACCTCGCGCCCGTTCAGCTTGCCGCGAGCGTTGATCACCGCGTCACTCAGGCCGGTCTCTTCCTGCGCTTTCTTCAGCCGCTCGGCGTAAGGTTTCAGGTCAACAAACTTCAGGGGATCAGTCGAGCTCAGATTGTCGGTAAAGGTTTCAAATTCGCCGCCGTCAAAAAGGTTTGCCAGACGTGTCCGCGCGTCGATGCGAAAGTGCTTGTCGCACTTCGGGCAGACGTTCAGGTTGTCTTCCAGATCCTTTTTCCAGATGATCTGGCGGCAGCCTTCACACTTCACCCACAGCCCTTCGGTGCGGACCTTCTTCTCGCCCGAAGCATCGACTTCGCCGGATTGTCGTTTGAACCAAGCCATAGCGGATTTGGTAATTGTGTAATTTTGTAATTGGGTAATTTTTCGGTTATACGTTTTTGTTTTCAATTACCAAATTACAAAATTACCCAATTAGCAAATCAGTACTCGATTCCTCTCTGCGCCAGCACACCCTTTTCGTACGCGTGCTTTACCTGGCGCATCTCCGTGACCGTATCGGCAAGCTCGACAATTGTCGGATGCGCGTTGCGTCCCGTCAAGATCACATGCACCATCTCCGGCTTATGTCTCAGCGTTTCAACAACTTTGGCCGGATCGAGCATTCCGTAGCTGATCGCATAATTGATCTCGTCAAGAATAACTAAATCCCACTCGCCCGATTGGATCGCGCGGGCCCCCTCGGCCCAGGCTTCCTCAACCATTCTCACATCTTCCGGATCGGGCTTTTCAGCGCCGACCTTTACGAATCCGCGCCCCATCTGCTTCATGATGAACTTGTCGCCGAAGGCCTTCGCCGCGTCCAGCTCGCCGTAATGCCACGAGCCTTTGATGAACTGCAGCATCAACACGCGCATGCCGTTCCCGATCGCCCGTAAAGCCGTGCCCATCGCGGCAGTGGTTTTGCCCTTGCCAGGACCGGTGTTAACGATGATCAGACCTCGGCGTACGTCAGGCATAGGCGAAGGCTCGATTGTACTGGGGGAGAATAGAATTTGGTAATTTGGAATTGGGTAATTTTGTAATTAGGCAATTGAAAACCCGGCAGTGCTGCGCAGTTCAAATTACCCGATTACCAAATGAACCTTGACGACACAATCGTCGCCCTCGCCACGCCTCCCGGCCGCGGAGGGATCGGCATTGTGCGCCTCGCCGGTCCAGAAGCGCGAGATATTGCGTTGCCGATGCTGCGCCTGAAGCACGACCTCGAACCTGGACGTGCAATTTTCGGTGAACTCATCGAACCGTGTGGCGCGGACACTCCTGTCCGCGCTGGAGTTGAAACGGACGCCAGCGCATCTGAATCCCAAGCCGAAATCGTGGCGCGAACTGCGAAAGCAGAGAATCCCGAGATCATCGCGCGGACAGGAGTGTCCGCGCCACGTGGTCAAACATCACACAACCAGCGAATCGACGAAGTCGTCGTCACCTACTTCGCTAAGCCCCACTCCTACACAACGGATGACGTCATCGAAATCTCCGCCCATGGATCGCCAGTCGTCCTGCGCCACGTCGTCGAACTCGCCTTGCAACGCGGCGCACGCCTCGCCGCGCCTGGCGAGTTCACCATGCGCGCCTTTCTCAACGGGCGTATCGATCTCACCCAGGCAGAAGCTGTCCGCGATCTGATCGAATCGCAAACTCTGTATCAGGCGAAGATCGCCGCCCAGCAACTCGAAGGCGCGCTCTCGCACCGCCTCCGACCGATTAAGCAAAAGCTGGTCGAACTGATCGCCCTGCTCGAAGCAGGAATCGATTTCGCTGAAGATGACGTTTCCGTGTTGCCGGCAGATCAGATCCTGCACCACATCGCAGCCGTACAACAGCCCCTGCAAGAGCTCGCGAAGTCTTTCGCCTACGGCAAGGTCGTCCACGAAGGCATGACGCTGGCGATCGTCGGCCGCCCGAACGTTGGCAAATCCAGTTTGTTCAATCGTCTTGTGGAACGCGAGCGCGCAATCGTCACCGCAACTCCGGGCACTACACGCGACCTGGTTACCGAAACCGTTTCCATCGGCGGAATTCCAGTCAAGCTGATCGACACCGCCGGCATTCGCCGCGCCCTCGACGAGGCCGAAAGCATTGGCATTCAAAAATCCATGGAGGCCCTGGCTGACGCAGATTTGGTTCTGGTTGTGCTTGACGCGACGCAGTCGGCTGCGGAAGAAGATCAGCAATTACTGAAACAAGCTCTTGAACGCTCCGCAATTATTGTGCAGAACAAAGCAGACCTGGTGAAGGACGAAACGCCAGTCACTGTGAGGGCACCGGTGAAGGAGCCCAGCCCCGAAGGGGCCAGATACGACAGCCCAGGGCGTAAGCCCTGGGTAGCGGAGGGCGATCGCAATCCCGCAGAAACGATAGAAGAGCCGCAAAGCCCGGAAACGCTCCGCACCTCGGCTGTCACCGGAGAGGGCATTCCCCAGCTTCGCGCGACCATTCTCCGCCACGTGACCGGCGACAGCTCTTCTCTATCCGAGTCCGGATTTCTAACCAACGCCCGTCATCAATCTCTGGTGCGCGATTCTCTCGCAGGACTGGACGCCGCCCAGCGCGCGGTCCGCAACCAGGTCCCGCACGAAATGCTTCTGCTGGACCTCTACAGCGCCCTCCGTCCCCTGGACGAAATCACCGGAGCCACCACAAACGACGACATCCTCAACCTGATCTTCAGCCGCTTCTGCATCGGCAAGTGACCCGTGTTCGCGTCACGCGATTCACAGGCTACAACGATGACCTAGAACGTAAACTTCGCCGCCAGTTGAATTCCACGCGGCCCTCCGCCGCCTAGGAACGGATTCCCGATGCCGACGTCGCCGGTGGCGCCAAGGCCAAAGCCGGCAGTTCCTACTTCTCGGTTTCCGCCGGAGTTTAAAGAAAAGCCATTAGCGCCAGGGTCTGCAATGAACAGCGGCAGAAACGGGCTGGCGAAGTTCGGGTGATTGAGCGCATTAAAGAACTCCGCGCGAAGCTGCATGTTTAGCCGTTCTGTAAGAGCCGTGTTCTTGTAGATCGCAAAATCCCAATTGCGATAGTCGGGTCCGACGAGGGAATTGCGACGTTCATTGCCGAAGTGACGGGTTCCGGGAACGCAGTCTCCCGCTGTTCCACTCGGAGATGCAACGTTGACCGTACAAGGAATCGCAAAAGAATTGAGGTCAACGTAGTTAAACGGATCACCTTTGTGATAAACGATCGGCCCAACTACGTCTGGGCGATCGATACCTTCACCAGCACCGCTAAAGTCATCCTCGAAGTTGTAATTGAACTGAAACGGCTGTCCGCTTTGCAGTGTTAAGCTGCTGGTGAATCCCCATCCGTTTACCAATCTGCTGGTACCGAGTCGAGGCAGTTCGTAACCGAATATCCACGTGAAACGATTTCGAACATCGAAATTGGAGTTGCCATATTCGAGATTCGGGCGATTGCTGTCGTAAGGCTGCGACGCGTTCGGCTCGAAGTCTTCGAGATCACTGGCAGTGTCATGAGAATGCGACCAAGTGTAATTCACAATGGAGGTAATTCCCTTCCAGCCATTCACCCGTAAGCTAGTTTGCAGCGCGTTGTAGTTGGACCTGGCCGTGGACTGCTCGCGCATGATGTAGAAGGAGCCATAGGGAAAGCCAAAGGACCGAGGGACGCCATAAGAAAAGATTGTTGGAGGGCCGTCGCAGTCGGACAACTGTGGCACATTGTTTGGGTTCCCTAGGTCGCACGCGGTGATCATCGATTGGCTCGGCTGATTCATGTCCACGAACTGAAACAGGTTATGCCCCTGAGATCCCACATATCCAATCTGCAGTGCTACCTTGCTCCCAAGCTGCTGTTGGAAATTGAGGTTGTAATTTTCCATGTAGGGTGTTCGCATGTGGCGATCAGCAACAAAGATGTCACATTCGAAGTTGCACGCAGTTTCGTCTCCGAATACCGGCACACCCGATGCAATGATTGGAGTACCAGTCACAGGATCCTGCTGAAGACTGCCGTTGAAGCCGGCGGAGAAAATTGGCGCGGGCCCGATCGGGTTGTAGGCTGGTCCAGGAGCGAAAAAAGGCGGGTACGGGAGGTGGCCGAGAAAGGTGTCCTGCGAAAATGCATCGTAAAACAATCCCCAACCGGCACGAATGATAGTTTTGCCGCGCCCGGTGGCATCCCAAGCAATGCTGAGCCGCGGCGCGAAATTGTTGTAATCAGGTTCGTACAACTTGCCAAGGCCAGACTGTCCCACCTGCGTCAGCACAAACGTCTGCGTGGCCGGATCGGCTTGCGTCACGTTGCTAAAGAGATTGTTCTTTTCCGAGACCACCCCGAAGTAATCCCATCTCAGTCCATAGTTGAGCGTAAGGCGCGGTGTCAGGCGAAAAGTATCTTGCAGGTAGAAGCCGTAATTGTTTTCCGCGGTGTGGCGAAGAGTGTTACCAGAATATTGGAAGACAGAGGTGAACCCGGTATCCATCTTGCCTTCGAGAAAATTCTGAAGTGGTGACTCGACTGGGTTGCCTGCGGAATCGAACGACTCGTCGAAACTGATCTTGCCGCGAAAATACTTGTTGAAATACTGCCGGATAGTAGTACGGCGATACTCAACTCCAAACTTCAAGTCATGCTTGTTTATCTTCCACGAGAAGTTGTCGAGCAGCTGATTGTTGGTGTCAACGCGTCCACGCGGATCGCCCGAGGTCGTTCCCAGTTGTGCGAACCCGCTCACGCTAATAATCGGTAATCCCTGGTCTGCTGGGCCGGTGCCAGTAATGAGTCCAATCGAGCTGGGCTGAAAGTGACGATCCTCCGGCAAGAAGTCCTCGGCAAAGCGGTTCCAGCCAAAGCGTAATTCGTTGACCTTCGTCCCGGAGAGAGTCCACACGTGCGAGAGCGAGACCAACTGAACCCGGGTGGGAGTGAATGTGTTAAATCCAGGCAACTGCCCACCGCTGGCCGTTAGCGCCAACGGAAACGATTGTGAGCTGTCCCCGAAAAAGTAACGGCCACTCAGTAAGTTCTTGCTGTTAAAACTGTGGTCGATCTTTGCAATGAAGGAGTCTACTCGGTTGAAAGACGGTGAAACAATAGAAACGTCAACGTTGCCGCCAACTGCGTTGGTGCAACCACTATCACTTGATGTGCCGCCGGGAAGATTCGGCGCAGGCCATGGATTTTCTGCAAGGAGGGCTGCTATCACGGTATTTGTCGGTCCGCCGTCAGCTGCGATCTGCGCTGGATCCGGTACGCAGCCCAGCGTGACCACGCCCACTCTCTCACGCTGCCCTTCGTAATCCAGGAAGAAGAAAGTTTTGTCCTTTACAATCGGGCCGCCGAGGGATCCACCGAACTGGTTATTGTGAAATTGGGCCTTGGGTGTGGAAGAAGGGTTGAAGAAATTTCGCGCGTCGAGGGCGTCATTGCGGAAGTATTCAATGGCAGAACCGTGCAGTGCGTTGGTTCCGCTCTTGGTGACGATGTTAACGGCAGCGCCTGCGTTGCGTCCGTACTCGGGCATGAAGTTTGAACTGATCTGGGTTTCGGCAATGGCATCCACCGGCAGAATCGTCGCTGGCGTTCCGAATACGCCAGCCTCATTGATTGCCGGATCGTTGCGATAACCGTCGTTCATGTCCGTGCCGTCCAGTAAAAAATTGTTGGAACGGCCGCGCGCGCCGTTCATTGAGAAAATTCCGAACGATCCGGGGGAGTCGGTAATCTGGTCGGGCGAGCCGGAAACTCCTGGCGTCAAGAAAATCATCTTTTGAAAATCGCGCCCGTTAAGCGGAAGGTTCTCGGCTTGGGCGGCGGTAAAGGTTGTGCCGAGCGTGTCGGTTGTTGTCTCAACTTGTGGGAGTGCCTCTCCGGAGACTTCGACCTTCTCGTTCACTGGCCCGGTCCGGAAGACTACGTCAACGCGTTTCTCCGCACCAACGTTCACGGCAACATTGCTGGTCACCGCGGTCTGAAACCCGCTCTGCGTCACGCTTACGGTATATGTTCCAATCGGCAATTCGGGAAGGGAGTAGCTGCCGTCGGCACTGGTTTCGGTTGTGCGTTCCAGGCCGGTATTCACATTGTGCACCGTAACCTTGGCGCCAGCGACGACTGCGCCTTGCGGGTCAGTAACCGTGCCGAGAATTGTGCCGCGGAATGTTTGGGCGGATAGCGAAGCGGAAGCGAGCAGCAGCCAGAGCAGAACCCACAAGCGCGTTTTCATGACGGCTCCTTGCGAAACGAGAAATTGTTTGCCGAATGACAGTAGGCGGATTGTAACGCAGCCGAATGAGCATCTTCCAGCTACAAAAGCAGGCGTCAGGCCTCAGGCCTCAGGCGTCAGGAAAAAACAACGCCGGAGAAACGTTCTTCCGCTTCCGAAACTCTCCCGATTCGCCGGTTCATTCGACGATAGAATTACCAGAATGATTGCTCATCTGCGCGGAAAGCTTATCTCCCGTCGCCCCAACCTGGTGATTGTTGAGACTGGCGGCGTCGGCTATGACGTAACCATCTCGGTGCCCGCGTTTGCTGAGCTGCCGTCCCTTGGGAGTGAGGTTGCGCTTCACATTCATACGCACGTACGCGAAGACCAGCTGGCGCTTTACGGCTTTTTGCGACATGAAGAAAAAGAACTTTTTGAGAAGATGATTACAGTGAGCGGGATTGGGCCGAAACTGGCAATCACAGTTCTCAGCGGCATGCCGGCGGATGAGATGGTGAACGCGATCCGTGCCAATGATCTTGCCCGGTTAACAAAGATTCCCGGCGTCGGGCGCAAGACCGCGGAGCGCATGGTCCTGGAATTACGCGACAAACTTCCCCCCGCGGGCGCGGACCAGGTGCATGTTGTCCCATCGTTAAGTGCCACGCAGGAAGATGTGCTCTCCGCCTTGGTGAATTTGGGTTATCAGCGCGTCGCCGCCGAAAAGGCTCTAGGCGCTCTCAAAGAAAATGGTTCATTTGACGCGATGTTCAGGGCCGCGCTCGGAGCCATGGCGAAATAAGGCCGGACTGAGTGAGAATGAACAATCGTTATTCCTGATTTCTCAACAGATTTTTCCTTCGAAAGTACCTTTCTGCATCTTCTCTCTCGCCGCAGAGCACGCTATCTTTTATTCTCTGGAACCCGGAAGCGTGACTCTGCACAAATCATCTGAGCGTCGCATTCATATTTCGTCGTTGGGGAGCAGTACATGGAGTGTTTGGCTTGCATTCATTGTCATTTCTATCAGCCGCCGCGTGAAAATCCCTGGCTGGAGGCGGTTGAGGCGCAGGATTCTGCCAGCCCCGATCATGACTGGAATGTCCGCATTGCGCGCGAGTGCTATTTAGCTAACGGTTGGTCGCGCATTCTTGATGGCCAGGGCCGAATATCGAAGATCGTCAACAACTATGCGCGCATAAGCTTCAATTTCGGACCAACTCTGCTTTCCTGGATGGAGGAGCGCGAACCGGAGGGCTACCAGCGCATCCTGGACGGAGACCGCGAAAGCCAGCAAACCTATTCGGGACACGGCGCTGCGATTGCGCAGTCCTACAATCACGCGATTCTGCCGCTCTGCAACAGCCGCGACAAACGAACCCAAATTCTCTGGGGAATAAAGGATTTCCAGTATCGCTTTCGTCGTGATCCCGAAGGCATGTGGCTACCCGAAACTGCCGTGGACCTGGAAACGCTGGATCTCCTCAGCTCAGAAGGAATTAAATTCACCATCCTCGCGCCCAGCCAGGCCTCACAATTGCGGACCCAGAACAAGGCGCCGTGGATCGATCTAGAGTACGGAATCGACTCGAGGCGCGCTTACGGGTGCAGGCTGCCTTCCGGTCGCGAAATCGCATTGTTCTTCTACGACGGCGCGATTTCAAGCGCGGTGGCATTCGAACGGCTGCTGCAGAACGGAGAGAATTTTGCGCGAATCCTGCTCAGCAGATTCGACCGTGAGGGCGACACGGGCCAGTTGATGCATCTGGCCACTGATGGAGAAACTTACGGGCATCACCACGCGCACGGAGACATGGCACTCGCATACGCGTTGCATTACATAGAGCAAAACCGTCTCGCGCGACTCACCAATTATGGCGAACACTTGACTTTGTATCCGCCCACGCAAGAGGTGCGAATCAAGGAGAGAACTGCCTGGAGTTGTGCGCACGGAGTTGGCCGCTGGACAACAAATTGTGGCTGCAACTCAGGTGGACACCCCATTTGGAACCAGAACTGGCGGCAGCCGTTGCGCGATGCGCTCGACTGGCTGCGCGATGACCTGGCTCAACCCTACGAATCCGAGACAAAAAAACTCTTGCGTGATCCTTGGCGGGCACGTGACGAGTACGTCGCGGTTGTTCGCGACCGGTCGTTGAACAATGTCGAGCAGTTTCTGGCGGAACACCAGCTAAGCGCCCTCTCGCACGATGAGCAGGTCCGAGTTCTAAGGCTTCTCGAAATGCAACGGCATCTGATGCTGATGTACACCAGTTGTGGCTGGTTCTTCGACGAGCCCACCGGGCCGGAGACGGTGCAGATCCTTCAATATGCCGGCAGGGCCGTGCAACTCGGGCAACAGCTGTTCGGCGGCGACCGAGAACAACAGTTTCTGCAATGCCTGGAAGCCGTTCACAGCAACATTCCTGAAGTTGGCAACGGCCGTCAGATTTATGAAAAGTTTGTTACGCCCGCCATGCTGGACCTACCCGGCGGCGCTGCACACTATGCCATCGCTTCGTTCTTCGATGGCTACAAGCAAAGCGATTCCGTCTACTCCTATTCCGCCGATCTGCGTAGCCTGAAGGTTTCTGAATCCGGAAAGCTCAAGCTGGCATTTGGCAATGCGCGAATTACATCGCGAGTGACCCATGCCATTCTCGACTTCAATTTCGCAGTGCTGCATGGCGGAAGTCACAATTTGTGCGCTGGAATCTGCGAGATCAACGACAGCTTCTCGCGTTTTGTAGATCAATTTGACAAACTCATGCGCCAACACAGCTTCACCGACTGTACTGCCGCATTCGAAAGGTATTTTGGCGAACAGACCTACTCCCTAAAATCGCTGTTTTGCGATGAGCGCCGCCGAATCGTGGGTCAGCTGGTTGAGTCAACGCTCGGCGACATCGATCAACTCTATTCTGATGTCTCTAAGCATCATGCCGCCCTGATCGGCTTTCTGCGAGAGTTGCATATGCCGCTGCCTCCAATTCTGAGAGTCTCCTGCGAGTTTGCTATGACGAACGCAATGAAGCGTTGTATCAGCGAAAAGATTGACTTTGCCGGTGCGAGGGGACTTCTAAACACTGCCGCTCAAAGCGGCATCACCATCGATATCTCCATCAAGTCAACTCTACGGCAACGGCTGAATGGATCAATGAACAGTTGGGCGAAGGATCCGCTGAATATCGAGGTCCTCGCCGAGCTGGATGAACTGGCATCATTGATGCGAGAACAGCCCTTCGAGGCGGATCTGTGGAGAGCCCAGAACATTTTCTATGAACTCACTGCAGGCCTGAAGCCCTTCACGTGCGACCAGTTCGACGCGCAATGGCTGGCTCACTTGTACGGGCTGGCAACGAGCCTGGGCGTTGCAATGGCCGAACCGGTGTTTCCCAGGATTCCGTTACCTGTGGAATCGTGCCGACCTTCTGTGCCCCTGGCCAATGCACTCTTAACGACCGACCTCGCATCCGCCAATTTGCTGGTTTGAGATCGTCTCTGCTACACCGTTCTACTCAGTCTGTCGATCATTTCGGCCGCTCTTCGCAGAGGATCGAGTTGGGCCTCCGGCAACGCGGAGAGCGCCCGAGCTAGTGATTCCACCCTCCGGGTACGCGCTCGCTCCATAAGCCGCACACCCGCATCTGTCGCGCTGATAACCACCGCACGACGGTCACTCTCGTCGGTCTGAATGTGAATCAACTTCGCTCGCAGGAGGCCAGCGACGATGCGGCTCATGGTGGGGGGCCTCACTTGTTCGGCTTCAGCCAACGCAGCCAGCGACCGCGAACCGCCAAAGACCAGAACCGATAAGGCCGAGAGCTGGGCCGGGCCTATTCCGGTTTCGCCGTCGCGTTTCCGCAAACCTCGCAGCAAATGGATCGCGGCTGAATGCAGCCGGTCCGCCGTCTCAAATGCCGAACTATGCGCTTGCATAACTTAGTTAGCTATGCTAACTATATTGTACGTTAAAGATCTTGCGAATCTATTTAGAGGACCAAAAGATGACAACAGCAGCCAAGCGCGGCTTGGGAATCAAGCAGATTGGCCAGATCGCGATCAACGTCAACGACACCAACCGCGCCGTCGCGTTCTATCGCGATACCCTCGGCCTCACACACCTATTTACTGCCGGACAACTGGCATTCTTCGACTGCGGCGGCGTTCGACTCATGCTGAGCCCGCCGGACAAACCAGAGTTCGACCATCCTTCTTCGATCCTCTACTTCAAAGTCGACGATATCCAGTCCGCGCACCAGCAGTTAGTTCAGATGAACGTGAAGATGGAAGACAAGCCTCACCTGGTCGCGAGAATGCCGGATCACGAGTTGTGGCTCAATGCCTTTCGTGACTCCGAAAATAATCTGATGTGCCTGATGTCAGAAGTGCGGTAATGGTATGACGCGGACCCGCCGCTCTGAGCGAACTCGCACAGGGTTTTCGCCGGGAAACGGGAATCTAAACAGTAAACGCCTCGACTGGCACCATCATAGTAAACAGTGGAAAGAAACTCACTGCAGAGCGGGCTAATTCTGAGATTTGTTCACTGCTTGCGCGCAACGGGAGCCAGTTTGGCTACTCTCAAGAATCTTCACCGTGACGTTACTTTTGCTTATCCGCCCGCCCCAGGCATCCCGCTCTGAACGAGCGGTCATCCAGCCGGTGCAGTCGGCGCGCCATTTGCGGCTTGATCAATCGGTAATGCCGGATCGTGAACAGGTACTCCGCGACAAACCATAGGGGCTGATCCGTGGTCATCCAGTCGAGATGATCGAAGCGCGCCATATTTACAGGATTGGAAAATGTTCTTAGGGTCCGCTCGCGTCGCATATTGAAATACACCTCGAAAAAACTGAGCGCCAGTTCGCGCAAGCTTCGATACACCGGCTCGCGGTAGCGGCATCCCGTGTAATTCGATTTCGCGATCGCCCCCCAATGCCCGTGCTGCTTGTAAACGGCAATGACGTGGTCGGTGTCGTGTTCAGCCTCAAGATCAATCACCAGCGGCGGATACCCATTCACCCGCAGCGCGGCGGCGGCGAACATGGCGCCTTCAAAACAATGCGAGGTACTTTCGCGCAGAACTCGACGCGGCGACCACGCTGTGTCCGCGAGGTGGTAAGGCTGAGCGTCCAGAAATTTCTGAATACCGTATGGATCTTTCAGGCTGCGCAGCTTGCGCAATTCAGACGCCGTAAATGCCCCGGGCGAGTCTTTCATGTGGTAAGAGGATATCACGAACACACGAATTTCGTGATACACTAATTTCGTGAACAAGGGCATTAAGAACGTTACCGTCAGTCTCGAGAGAGATGTTGCTCAGTGGGCCAGGCTGGAGGCCGCACGCAGAGATACCAGCGTATCCCGGCTACTTGGAGATTTGCTTAAGCGGCACATGCTCGAACAGGATGAGTACGAGAATGCAATGCGGCAAGCACTTGCTCGCAAGCCTTTCATAAAAGGGTCAAAGCCCTATCTCACGCGGGCGGAGCTACATGAGCGAACTCGTTTTCGTTGATACGAATGTATTCCTGTATGCAATGGACACCGCCACGCCTGCGAAGCAGGCTGCGGCGTCGGCCTGGCGAGCAGAACTCTGGAAAACCGCCCGTGGCAGAACCAGTTTTCAGGTTCTACAGGAGTTCTATGCAAATGCGATCCAGAAATGGCCCAAGGCTATGGACTCCGCTCGTGCGGAAGTCCGAAAC
>JBKPSP010000062.1:0-19341 GCA_046735175.1 Acidobacteriota bacterium | reverse complement strand
TAAGGACGTGGGTGGCGGAGATGGGAGAACCCAGGTCGGGTGCAACATCTACGCTGAAGCGCGCAAAGCGAAAGGGGCGTTTTCGATTGCCCTCGATCCGTTCGGATTGCCCGGCGGCAGCGGCACGGGCACATTCGACGCCTCTTACGACTCTCACGTGAATATCACGAAGGCATCGTGGCGAAGAACGTTCTCGGGCGATGTACAGGCGGAGTTGCAGTGTGGCGGGACACCCACCGCCGGATACATCCGACTCAATGTCCACGGCGGTTCGCTGCAGTTAGATGAAACCGGTACAGGCCCGAGAGGCGAAGCTCTGCCTGCAACTCACACCAATACAGGGGATTTTGGCGTGTTATGCGAATTTCACAACATCAATTTCGAAACCGGCGGGACATATTCGGCCTTCGGCGCAGATGACCCGCATGGCACCTGCGCTGACTCTGCAACCTCAGAGATCTCCTTGACCTAATCCGCACCCTCTTTTCCGCCTTTCTGATCAGGGAAAGGCATACCGCACGCTGTCGCGGACCGAGGCAATCGCCCACCCCAACTGGCCGAGAAGTCTCACCGCGACAGCTGCAGAGTGCCTGCCCAATGTTTCGCTGAGGAGTGGAAAATGCCTACCCTAGTTTCCCGCGGTTCGATGATTATTTTGCTGGCAATGAGCTTGGCGGCCCAAAGCCAGCAGAAAGCGGCAGCACCGAAAGCTGATGACCTCCACATTAAGAAGAGCATTACGGTCGGTGGAAATTTCGTTTCCAGCACCGAGAGTTCCATCAATGGGGCACGCGAGCGCAGTGTAAGCCAGGGGCCCAATGGCAATACGCTGACCATCCGCCAGTGTGATTTGAAGCGTACGCTCACGGTGAACGAGCAAGCGCAAACCTATCTTGTGACCAATGATCCGCAAGACGAGAATGCCGCAAAGGCTGCCGCGCTGGCCACGGGAGCGGCTGCGCCTGAAACACAAGGCGGAAAGATCACGGTGACAACTACGATCACCGACACCGGTGAACGCAAAACCATGTATGGATATCCTGCGCGGCATCTGAAAGCGAAAGTCACGCAAGAGTCTTCGGCAGAGGCGTGCACGCAAGTAAGGCAGTCATTTGAGATCGACGGATGGTTTGCTGACGTAACCAAGGAGCAATCCGCGTGCTCTGCGATTGCGCCTCCAGTCCAACAAGGCAACGGGTGCGCGGACAAAATAATCGCGCGCCGATTGGGGACTGGGAAGCCCGGCTATCCTCTACAGGAAAACATTGCGATGCCCACGCCTGACGGCAGCACGATGACCGTCGGCATCATCACTTCGGAGTTGAGCAAGGGACCGCTGCCAGACGAAATGTTCGATGTTCCGGCTGGATTCCGGCAGGTGAATTCCCTGGCCGAACTCAACGGTGCTGCACCACAGGCTGCTCCAGTCCAAACAGCAGCCATGAATCCGGGGATGCAGCAGCCGATGCCTCAAGCTGGAGCACAAACTGGAGCGCAAGCTTCAGCGCAAGCAAGCGCAGCAGCCATGAAGTCCACCATGCTGCAAGGCATGATGAATCCGGCTGCCGCTCCCGCTGCGAATCAGAAAGCAATGGCGATGATGCAACAGCAGATGGCCATGGGACAGGCAGCAGCCGCGGGCTTCGGCGGTCCGCAATTGGGGGGAATGCCGCAGATGCCGGGCACCGCCCAGCCTGCGAGCGCACAGGTTGCACCACCGCAGGCTTTGGGACCGAAAGCTCCGGGAAAGATCCGCATTGGAGTTGCACCGCCGGACGCGCAGGTCGGCCAGGGCAGCAATACCGGAGCGGATTACAGCACGCCGATCCGCAACGCTGAGATCGCGCTGATGAACGGACCTGCGGTTGAGATTGCACCACTCGATTCGCACATTGCCATGCAACTCCAGGCCGAAGCGCAGCAGAAGCAATGCGACTACATTCTGTTCTCGAGTGTGGCGGTGAAGCACGGCTCCGGCGGATTCGGCAAATTTGCCAAGTTCGGCGGCATGGCCGCAAGCATGACCCCCCTGGGCATGGCTGGGGGGATGAAAAGCGCCGTTGCCGCGCAGGCCGCAGGCATGGCCGCGTCGCAGATGGCGCAACAGCAGGCAATGAATCAACTGGCCGGTTTCAATGGCCAAATCAAGTCGAAGGACGATGTGACCGTACAGTACCAGTTGGTCGCCACTGGGCAAACCACGGCAGTGCTGCAGAAATCATTGCAGGGGAAGGCCAAGTCCGACGGCGAGGACGTCTTAACTCTTCTTCTTCAGCAGACTGCGACGGATGTTTTAGGCCAGGTCAGCAAGAAATAGAAGTCCCGTAAAAGCGGGATCAGGTGCACGGTTTAGTTCCTTCGCCGTGCACCTTTTCTTTTGTGGTATGCCTTCAAAACTTTCGTCCGCAACCTTGCTGTGGCACGCAGCCTCTCCTCGGTTTGCGATAATGCAAGAGATCTAATTGAAGGCATTTCTATGACCCGGTCTCGCAGGTTAATTGTCCTGATTATGCTGCTTCTGCTGGCCGCCGCCCTGGTTGGCGCTTTCATGACTCGCGGGGTCATGGAATATCTTCCGTTTTTGCAGGCGAGGAAAGGCAGTTGGAGCGGTGCCTACGTACCTCTCGGCATCGTGGACCAGCGGCCCTGGCAAACAGCCGCTACTTTGGCTGCATTGGCGCAATCGGCGGAGGAGCGGAAACTCGCCCGGGATGCCGAGCGTCTTGCAGACCACGAAGTGGACCAGGCATTCTCGCAGTCCCTGAGGCAAGCAGCGCTCACAAAGCCAACCCTGACCGGCAAAGCATTGGCCTTGCAGCAACGGGTCAATGACCTGCAAGAGACGGTCAAAAACGATGAAGCGAAAGTCGCGGCGCTCAGTTCAGGCCCAGGCGGGAAGTCTGCAAATGCAGTCTCCAAATCCGGCGACCTGGACATTGCGAAGGCGCAACTTGCCCTCGACCAGGCCGAACTGTCCGATTCGATCGAAGACCTGGCCCGCGAAAGCGGGGACCAGAGAGTCAAGCTGCAACAGGAACTGGCGGCCCGCGAGGCCGCCATGAAGCGATACAGGTCTGAGGCCTCCGGTGATGATGGGCAGAATGCTGTCGCCTCCGCCGAACGGTACACGACGCTAGCCCAGCAGCTCTCAACCTGGCGATCTCTGCGCAACCGAAAAGGCTTGATTGCGCAGGCGCAGCAGTTGGCCAGGGCCGACGTGACCGCGCTCGCAGGCGATGATGAACGGTTGAAGGCAGAGGCGGCTGACCTTCAAGCTAAGCCGGCCGGCGAGTCAACTTCGGAACGAATCGAGCGGCTGCAACGGGTGAGTGCCCAGCAAAATATTCTAAGTATTCTTCATGATCGCCTCGAAGCCCAGCAGCAGTTGGTGTCCCTCTACGGCCAATGGGGAGAGCAAGTCGAGCTGCAGCAAAAGATCGTAATTCACCTGATATTACGGTCGCTGGCGTTCATCGCGGCCATCATCATTGTTGTGATCCTCGCAGGATGGGGCTTGCAGGTGGCGCTGGAACGAATGGTTCACGATCCTCGTCAGAAACAAACTTTGAAAACGGTTCTGAATCTGGCGACACAGGTCGTTGGTCTGGTGTTGATTCTGCTGATAGTTTTCGGTGTGCCGCGGCAGATGCCGACGATCCTCGGCCTGGTGACCGCAGGACTGACCGTGGTGTTTCAAGACTTCATTCTGGCATTCTGCGGCTGGTTTGTTCTGATGGGGCCAAATGGAGTAAGAGTTCGCGATTGGGTTGAGATCGATGGTGTAGGCGGTGAGGTGGTGAAGCTCGGACTCTTCCGCACTTGGCTGCTGGAGACAGGAAACTGGACAGCGCATGGCCATCCCACGGGAAGACGAGTTTCGTTTTTGAACGGCTATGCCATACGCGGCAAATATTTCAATTTCTCAACGGTTGGACAGTGGATGTGGGATGAAATCAGGGTGAGTGTTCCTCCGGGCACGAGCATCCATCCTCTTCTTAAAGGGATCTATGACGCCACCATCAAAACAACCGAAGCGGATGCGAAGATGGCGGAGGCGGAATGGAAGCGAGTGACGCACGAAGAAGGTTCGCCGCAGTTCAGCGCCATGCCATCGGTGAATCTCAGGCCAGCCGGGGCTGGAGTCGATATCCTGATTCGCTACATCACCCGGGCAGGAGTGAGAGTTGAAACCCGCAACCATCTTTTTTCGATGATTGTCGACCTGATGCAAGCTGGGCGCAAACAGGATGGCGATGGTGGCCCGCTTCCATCGCCAACCTCGAACGCGCGATGAATGTCGTCAAGCTACGGCTTGACCGCAGGAAGGGTGCTCGGATCCCCGGTGTTCGGACAACGGGGATGGCCGAAGCCACCGGCGCTGACTCCCGTGCCTCCATTCGCATTGGCGGTGATGTCGAACACGATGTTATCGGGGCGTTCGGAATCGCCCGACACTCCACCTATTCCGGCAAGGTGGTCCAGCCCGAGATTGTTTCGAACCCTCCAGGCAATATTGTGGTCGGCACAAGAAGTGTCGCCACTAACGCCGACTCCACCAATCATTTTCTTGCCTTGCCCGTAGAGTGCCAGCCCGCCGCCAAAGACATTGACTCCTCCGATTTTGTTGCCGACCATCGGATCCTGTGCCGTCCCGTAATTCGAAGAAGGTCCTGCATAGGCGACTTTGGTATCCACCGGGTTGCTTTCCTGCAATCCGAAGAGACTCCCGCCGGGCTGAACCGCGGAATACAAGTTTGCGGTCGATAGCGCCAAACCATTCGCCTGCCCGGAACCGCCGCTGCTGGAGCTGGAGTCCAAACTCAGAGAGGAAGCGGTATTCGCCTTCTGCGCAGAGATTACCCGGCTGGCCCGCCACTGTGCGCCTCGATTGACTCCGGTGAAAGCGACAGCGCAGACCACACCATCTTTGTCCACGATCGTTGCCCACATCTGATTGTTCAGGCCGCTGGTCTCGGTGGAGGTTGCGGCATCAAGCGCGCTCTTCAGTGCGGAGTAGGCAGGCAGACTCTTGCAGTCATTGCCGCCGGCTTTCTCGTCCGCTGCTTGAGCAAGCGCGGCCACACACAAGAGAAGAACCAGGAAGATTGCAACGCGCAGGATCATTCGTTTTGCCAGCGTGGGCGATAACATGATTTGAAATCTCCTTTTCTGGGCGTGAAAGACGGGAACGATTTTATTCCATTTTGCCGGTGGCCGAACCTACTGCGGTGGCCTGCCCGGTCGTGGGGTCAATACCAATCAACGCAACACCGCCTACACTCTCGCGGGCAACGGTCACCACGTGGCCACGAGCCCTGAGTTCGTCCTGCACTTTTTCGGACTGCGTTCCAGGCACGGACAGGCTCCCCACTTTGGCTCGGTCCTGGCCGAAGGAGCCGATGAAATGTTCGGTTGAAAGCGCGGCGCCTTGAATGCCTCTTCGGGACTCATGCCGAAGTCCACGTAATTAAGGATGACTTGGATGGCTGCCTGGTCCTGCATGTCGCCGCCTGCCACGGAGATCGCCATCACCGGATGGTTGTCGTGGAAAAGTAATGTTGGACTGAGAGTAATTCGCGGCCGCTTGCCCGCTTCGACGACGTCGGGAGTTCCCGCGAATGTGTTCAAGCTGGTCAGACGCGCTCCATGAATGATGCCGGTGCGTCCGGCTACGCCGGCAGTGCTCGACAATCCGCTTGGTGTCGCCGCGATGACGTTCCCAAATTTATCGGTCACACACATCACCGTGGTTCCACCCTGCCATGGGCCGGTGATGGTAGGAGGCTTGGCCGGTTTCATGTTGTAGGGATCGCCCGGCCGTAGCTCGAGCGATGCCCTTTTCGGATCGATCAGCTTGCGCCGCATCTCCGTGTACTGATCGGAGAGCAACTGCTGCATCGGCACCTTTGCAAAAGTCGGATCGCCGTAGTATTCGTCGCGGTCGGCAAGCGCCAGCTTCTCAGCCTCAACTACGGTGTGAATGTAATCTGCCGAATTGAAGCCCATCTTTTTCAGGTCATAGCCTTCGAGCAGGCGCAGCGTCTGCAATAAATAAGGACCTTGCGTCAAAGGACCGCTCTTATAAACCGTGTAGCCGCGGTACGTGGTCGTGAGCGGATCTACTACCGGAGTTTTGTGCGCGGCTAAATCCGACTTGCGAAGGAACCCGGCCTTTTCGATGTACCAGGCTTCGAGCGCGTCCGCGATGTCGCCGCGATAGAAACGGTCTGAGACAGCCTGCAGCTTCTGCTCGCGCGTGCCTTTCGCAGACTTTTCGGACTCAACTAATTTGCGGAAGGTCACAGCCAGATCGGCGTGCCAGTGTACGCCGGTGTCAATCTTTTGATTGCTGCCGGTATCGATGTACCAGGTGGGACCGCCGGCATCCAGAATCGCCAGTGTCGGCTGCACGACCTCCTCGAAGCTTTTGGTTCCATAAAGCTTCAGCAACGTGACGATCGCATCGATGGTGCTGGGAACAGCGGCTGCTTTAACGTCGCCGTCTGGAATCCCGTGTTTCATATACCAGGCGATGGCCTTGGGATCCCGAGGAGCCTCGCCTTGTCCCTCAAGCAGCTTCACATTCTTCTGGTCCGCGTTGTAAACCAGAATGGGGACCTCGCCTCCAACGCAGAACGCGCCCACATAGGTGACGGACAATGCCAGCAGCGTGGCAGCGCCTGCATCGGCAGCGTTCCCGCCATGTTCCAACATCTTGATGCCGGCAGCGGTGGCCGCGGCCTTGCCGGAAACAACGACCCCTTGACTGCCCGCCGCCACACTCGGTCCGTGCCGGGGCATGGGCGTTTTGGTTGACTGAGGCGAAGCGAGTGATGCAGGTAGAAGAAGCAAAGCTGACGACAACGAAATGATCTTGCGCATAGTTGGTCTCTTGGTTTCGCCGGTCATTTCAGATGTACACCCGGCGCAGCATTTCGGCGGCGCTCTCATCGAGCAACTCTGCGCGTCGCACTTCTTCGAAGCGCGCCAGTAGATCATCCGCGCGAATGCGCTTCTTTTCCGCTCCTTGAAAATCCTGGATGATCCTGCCTCGGTGCATCATGATCAGACGATCTCCGAGATTTGCTGCCTGTTGCATGGAGTGCGTCACCATCAAAGCTGTCAGCTTGTCGCGCTGAATGATGGCGTCGGTCAAAGCGATTACCTGATCGGCGCTTTTAGGATCAAGGGCCGCGGTGTGCTCATCGAGCAGCAGAAGTTGTGGACGTTGCCAGCTTGCCATCAAGAGCGTAAGCGCCTGCCGCTGGCCTCCGGAGAGCGAGCCGATCGGATTCTTGAGACGGTCTTCGAGTCCCATATTCAGCTGGCTGACCCGATCGCGGAACTGACTAAGAAGATTTCGCCTGAGCAACCAACTTAATCTTCGCGGCTTCCCTCGATGCGCAGCGAGCGCGAGGTTTTCAGCGATCGACATGTTCGCGGCGGTGCCGGCGAACGGATTCTGAAAGACACGTCCAATCAACTTTCCGCGGCGATGCTCGGGCCAGCTGGTTACATCCGTGCCGCCAACGAAAATTGCGCCGGAATCCACCAAAAACGATCCCGCCACGGCATTCAACAATGTGGATTTCCCGGAGCCATTTGTGCCGATGATCACGACAAACGATCGGTCGTTGACCGCCAGGCTGACGTTCTGCAGGGCGCGCAGTTCGTTCGGCGTACCGGAATTAAAGGTCTTGCTGATCGAACGAATCTCAAGCATGGACCGGCCCCGCGCCACGATTTCTGATCCGCTTGAGCAGGGTCGGAGTCACCAGCGCAAGGAAGACAAAAACCGCGGTCACCAGTTTCAAGTCGTTCGGATTTAGCCCCATCCGTAACGCGATCGCAATCATCAACCGGAAGAGCACCGATCCCATAATTGCGCCCGTGATGCTGAGCCCGAGTTGCATCGTGCCGACCAGCGCCTCGCCGATGATGACGCTCGCCAAACCCCAGACCACGATCCCGATACCCATCTGCACGTCGGCGAAACCCTGATACTGGACGATCAATGCGCCGCCCAGCGCGATCAGTCCATTGGAAATGGCAAGGCCGAGAATGATCATGCTCTGATCATTCACTCCCAGCGCCCGGATCATCGAGCTGTTATCGCCAGTTGCACGCATGGCGGTGCCAAGGCTTGTCTGAAAGAAAACGTACATGACGCAGCCCACAGCGGAGACGAACAAGAAAGATGCCACGAACAACGAAACTTCCAGCGAGGTAACCTCCCATCCAAGAATGTTCAGAGCGTGAGTGTGGGCGATGCTTGTTCCGATTCGTTCCGCGTAGGTTGATAACGTCGTCGATCCCAGAACGGAGATGTTGCTGCGGCCCATGATGTGAAGATTGACGGAGTAGAGTCCAGTCATCACCAGAATGCCGGCAAGCAGTCCGTTGATTTTGAATTTTGTTGCCAGGATCCCGGTGACGGCGCCGGCAAGAAAGCCGCCTCCGAATGCAATCGCCGTGCCGAGAACAGGATTGACGTTGTGGACGAGGAGCATCGAGGCTAAGGCAGCGCCGAGAGTGCTCGATCCATCGGCGGTGATATCGGGAAACGCGAAGATGCGAAAGCTGATGCAAACACCGAGCGCGATCAGCGCGAAGATGAAGCCAAGCGTAAGCGCCCCCAACAGCAGACTCATCCCTGTACCTCTTCCGTCGCCGCAGTGGAAATCGGGGCGATCCAGCATGCGCCGCGCACCAACTCGCTCTCCCCACCGCCGGAAATAGAGCGATCGTCGGTCAGCAGGTGCAGAATTCCCTCAAGCGCATGTCCTTCGAAAAGCGCTCTTATGGAGGTCTTCCAGTCGATTTGTCCCTTCTGAATGGGGCGATAGGAGAACGCCGCCGCGTGGAAGTGCCCGGAGAATGCGGCCCCAGAAGATTTTGGAAAGCGACGAACAATCGCAGCCAGATCGCCAGGATTTCCACGTGTTGCGATGCCTGCAACGAACGCAACTCGATTCGCGTACGCCCGTTCGGTGGTAAAACTGAGCCAATCGCGAATTTGTGGAAATTCGAAGGCGCTTTGCTGAACCGTTGCGGCCACCGGCGAGCGGCGCAACGCTGCCCCGACCAGGTTGGCAGATTCCGCGATGATCACGATTCCGATCTGCTGAGACTTCGTAAGTTCGAGGCAGGATTCAACCAGCGTGGTCAAAGTCACTGGCACACCCGCCTTAGCCTCGAACCGTATCAGGCTGCTGAAAGGCTGCTGCCCAGCCCCATGGCAAGCGATGCCGTAACAAACCTGGACCTCGGGCGTTGAATCTCCCGCCGCGAGCAAAAAGTCGGGGACATTGGTTCCATCGGTCGGAAGATATGCGACCGAACCTGCGGCGGCAATGAATTCCCCGAATCGCCCCTTGCACTCCTCGAAGTCCTCACCCAGCGCTCCCAGGCCAATCGCGAATGACGATTCGGAGAATTGCATAGGACGGCAGTGCTCTTCGCGAAACCCACAATTTTCCAGCGGACCTGGATCGCCCAACTTTCGGCAGTCCACTCTGGCGTTGGGATCCAGCGGATAAACCTCGTAAACCGCCTCAGGAAGGTGGATTTTCCTTGGCGCATCGGCAGGAATCTGGCCACGCGAGGCAGGGGAGGAAGGCTTGGCTACGAGTACATCTTCCAGCTTTGAAAGCTGAAGGATCTTCAAAACATTGCGCGAGCAGTTTGAGACTGCAAACGTGCCGTGAATCGCATTCAAATCTTTGTAGAGCCTGACCAGGGTTCCAATTCCGGCAGAACTCAAGAACGGCACCTGAGACAAATCCAGGCGGATATTGTGGGACCCTTGCCGAATCTCCTGGTCAACTGCTGCCGCGAGATGGTCGGCCCAGTATCCATCCACACGTCCCTGGACCGTCAACTCTACGATTTCGCCGAGAACTTGCTTGGTGATTTCCACTATTTTGCGCCAGGCTTCTGATCATTTTCTGCTTGTCTTGCTGCGGTCCGATCGTGAATGCCAGATTCATCAACCACCACGCTCGCACGACGGAGAACATCGTTCGGAACCGACCAGGGTTGCTTCAAGGTCTTGATCACTGTCGTATTCACGATGAAATGAATGGGAATTTCATTCCGGATCGGTATCTGCGTGGGATCAGCCCCGCGCAAAACGCTCGAGGCTAGTTCACCTGTCAACCTGCCGATCTGGTAAAAGTCAGCACCGTAGTCAAACAGTGTGCCGCGGTCGGGCTTCCCCGGAGTGATGCTGAATACCGGAATGCGCGCGCGCCGGCCGACTGCGATCACGGAATCAGCAGCTACGCTTACGGTCACGTCTCCTCCAATCCACAGGACTTCCGCCCCGCGCGCAACCAGGGAATCTTCCGCCTCCAGCACAGAATTCGAATTTTCCACGTTTGCTTCGAGAAGTTCTATTCCCGTTTGCTTGCAGGTCTCGCGCGCTTTCTCTACAAAGGCGCGAGAATTGGCTTCAGCTGGATTCCACGCCACGCCGACCTTCTTCAAGCCTGGGAACATCTCGCGCGCGATTCGAAAAGCATCCTGCACCGGAAGAAAGCTCCCGATTCCGACAAGGTTTTTGGGATGGTCCAGAGGATCGACACGACTGATTCCAACTCCCGCCACAGCTGGATCGGCAACCAGGCCGAAAACATGGGCGGTCTTGCCGCCGCGATTTGCATTCGCTACTGCCTGCAGCGACAGAGTGCTCATTGTGAGCAGCAGATCGTAGCGGGCATTGACCATCTCTTTTGCGATGGAATTTCCGACCGAAATGTCGCCCTCCGCATTGAATTTATCGATGACGATATTTTTGCCGTCGACGAAGCCGGTCCCAGCGAGGGCGTCAATCGCACCCTGAGTGCCTTGATCCAGCAGCATGGTTGACGCGTGCTGCAAGAGTCCAATGTGCGGCACTTTCCGCGCGCTCGCACTACGCCGTCCGAGGTCGGAGAGCAGCAGCCCAGCAGACGCCAGTACGATCAGCACCACTCCCAAAGCGAGGCGCCTGATTACGAATCGCATGTGGCTCCAGGAAAGAACGGTTGAATATGGGCGTAGAGTTTACCACTGCATCAGTTATTTAGAATTGGTATTGACTGACGTTTGCTTTGTCGACGGCGATCCAACCAGAGCCGGCGAGGGCGTGGGGAGTTCCGGGATGCGTTTCAAGTTATGGTAACCGGGCAGGCCAAGATCGAGACCGGGGCCGATTTTCTCTCCTTTGATCAGCATCAGCGCGAGCTTGTCCTGCGCCTGGCCGGCAAGGCCCGGGTCCCAAAGAAAAATCTTGTCAACCGCTCCGTCCTTTAAGAAGTCGCCTGCAACGGACGGCAGACTTGTACCCATGACACAAGTCGTGCCCTGACGCCCCGCCTCGCGCACTGCCCTTCCAATACCTGCGACGTCGACAACTGAGCTGCCTTCGAAACCTTTCAAGTCTGGATATTTCGCAAGCAATTTTTTCGCTTGCTGATAAGCGGTCTCCATGTCCTCGGCGGCTTCGACGGGCGGCGCAACACGCTCAATCTCCGGGTACTTCTGTTTGGCGCGATCATATGCGGCGGTAGCCCATCGCATATGGCTGCGAGCGGTGGTGTGCCCGACGAACGCGACGTACTTGCCTTTTTCCGCCATGCAGGAGGCCAGTTCGTCCATCAGATGGGCCCCGAAAGCGAGGTTGTCGAATGCCTCGATGTCGACGTCGGTGTTTACCTGATTACTCGCCTCGTGCGTGACCACCTTGATCCCAGCGGATCGAGCCTGCTTTAGAACTTCTTCCAGCGCCTCAGGAGAATTCGGGACCACGGTGATGGCGTCGGGCTTTTCCGTGATCAGTTTGCGGATGATTTCCGCCTGCTTTTGCGGATCAGCGTCGGCGCCACCCGTCATGGTGGCGTCAATGCCGGTCTGGGCAGCAAACTGCTTAATCCCCATCTCCATGCGTTCAAACCAGACGATGCCGGTTCGCTTCACGACCGTGACGATCTTGAATTGTTTTGTTTGTTCGGAACCGCCGGTGGCAGGTGAGCTCGATGGAAACAAAACGCACGAGACAACAAGAACCAGGGCTTGGATTACTCTCGCCATCCACTTCGATTTCAACGTCACATTCCCCGATTTTGGGATCCGGGCGCCCACACGGTCCGCAGCGAGGAACTTGCGCCGATCGACTTTGCCGGATGCTGAAAACTCGCTTGTCATCACTCCTCCTTCCAGGCGCCAATCAATCCTTCTAAGAATTTCTTCGCTGCGCGGACATCTTCCATCTGCTGAGGGCCGGAGATCTCGCGCTCAATGGTCACTGCGCCGCGATAATCGAGTTCTTTCAGTCGCGCTATGATACGCCGGAAATCTACTTTGCCCTTGCCGATCGGAACTTCTTCGCCGAGCTTCTTTGGATCGGTCGGCCACAGGCCGTCCTTGGCATGAATTCCCTGAATATACGGACCGAGCAATTCAATGGCGTCTAGCGGATTTGCCTTGCCGTACAAAATCAGATTTGCGAGATCGAAATTCACACCCTGATTGTCAGTCCCAACGTCTTGCATGGTGCGCACCAGCGTGATCGGGGTCTCCTGGCCGGTTTCGTAGCGCAGGTTTTGTCTATTGTGCTTGCAGTACCCGGCGATGTCGCGAATGGTTTCCACAGCTTCTTTATAAACGGGGTCGTTGGGATTTTCGGGGATGAATCCGCAATGAGTCTGGACGGCGGGAATGCCGCATCGCCTCGCAAAATCGGACGCTTTCTTAATGTGAGCGACTCGCGCCGCACGGGTCTCACGGGGAACTACTCCGACCGTGAGCGGCCCGCCGTAGAAGTCCCAAACTTCTTTCCCAGGCCCACCCACCACAACCGAAGTTGCCTCGATGTGATGACTCTCCAGGGCTTGTTTCAGCCGGTCGTCCAGCCCGGGATGAAATTCGTCAACATAGATTTGCGCGGTGGGAAGTCCGAGGTCGCGAACCTTTGCGATCGCAGCGCCGGGATCGTTTCCGGCTGCGATGATAAGGCCGAGGCGCAGCGGCTTCTTGCCCTCATTGGCTGCCATGGATGGAGCACGAACCGAGAGGGCGGCCGGCGACGGTGCGGCACTTAGTCTAGCGCTCGGGACTAACCCCGCTCCGAGTGCTGCAACTGAAGTTTGGAGGAATGAGCGGCGACCTTTGTTTTCCATCAACGGCCTCCCGGATGGTGGTGCTGACCGAACGTGCGCTCACCATATTAGCTCCGACCTGTATAACTCCACTCGGGCATCCTGCTAAGAAATGTGAGGACTTGCGGCGGCGTTGCGAGCGGCGATCAGTCGGAGTAATTTATGAGCGCGGGAGAGACTATGGAAAAGGCGCATGAGTCGTCTGGCAGTCTTGGTGGACGCATTTCGCGACGAACATTCTTGGGAAATACCGCGGCCGCTGCAGTTGGATTCTCCATCGTTCCGCGTCGCGTGTTAGGCGGGCGCGGATTTGTCGCGCCCAGCGACAGGATCAACATGGCATTTATCGGTGTGGGCGCGCAGGGCTTCCGTGTGATGCTGCACTTCCTCAGTCAGCCCGACGTGCAGGGCGTTGCGGTGTGCGATGTAACTCAGAGCGCTGCGAACTATCCTCAATGGGACACGCAAGAATTCTGCAAATCAGTTCGCAAGCTGCTCGGCGTGGATTCCGGCTGGGAGTGGCTCAGTCCCGATGAACCTCTTCAGTTGAGCCACACCTTGCGCGTTACCAGCGGCGTCGCGGGACGAGAGCCGGCGCAGAAAGTGGTGAACGGCTACTACGCCACACAACAGCGCTCCGGACAATACGAAGGATGTACCGCGTTCGTTGACTTCCGCGAACTGCTGGAAAAACAGAAAGACCTCGACGCGGTTGTCGTCTGCACGACCGATAATCTCCATGCCGCTGCCTCCATCGCCGCGATGAAGAAAGGGAAACACGTCTTCTGCCAGAAACCATTGACCCATACGATCTACGAAGCGCGGCGCATGGCGGAAGTGGCGAAACAAACAGGGGTCGCCACGCAGATCGCCGTCGCTAACCAGGCTTCCGAGGACACTCGGCTATTGTGCGAATGGATCTGGGCGGGAGCGATCGGTCCGGTGCGCGAGGTGCAGAACTGGTCGAGCCGCCCATTCTGGCTGCAAGGCATCGAACGTCCGAAGGAGCAGGATCCCGTGCCCGCCGGGCTCGATTGGGACCTTTGGCTCGGCCCCGCGCCGGAGCGTCCGTTCAATCACCTTTATCTTCCGTTCTCCTGGCGCGGATGGACCGACTTCGGTTGCGGCGCGCTCGGCGATATGGGATCCTACAGCTTCGACACGATCTTTCGCGTGCTGAAGCTGGAGGCCCCTTCGGCAGTTGAAGCGAGTTCCAGTGATCGATACACCGAAACCTACCCGCTGGCTTCGATCGTGCGCTACGAGTTTCCCGCGCGCGGAGAAATGCCCCCCCTGAAGTTCACCTGGTATGACGGCGGCTTGATGCCGTCGCGCCCAGCGGAACTGGCAGAAAATGTTTCCTTCCAGGGCGGAAACGAAAACGATGAAGGCCTGCTGTTCATCGGCGATCACGGCAAGATTCTCTGCGGATTCAATGGCGAAAATCCGCACCTGATTCCGGAAGAAAAGATGCGGAGCTTCGTGCCGCCGGCGAAGACGCTGCCTCGCTCTCCCGGAAACGAACGCGAGTGGCTCGACGCCTGCAAAGGCGGCAAGACCAAACCTGGCGGAAATTTCGAGTTCGAGGGTCTGGTGACCGAAACGCTGCTGCTCGGAAACGTAGCCAGTTGCACGGGAGAGCGCCTGCATTGGGACCGCGCGAACCTGAAAGTCAGTTCCGCTGCCGGCCAGAAGTTTGTACAACCAGAGCGGCGCAAAGGATGGGAACTGTAATTCAACGAGCAATCAGGAGGCAATCATGTCCGAGATTTCCCGCAGAGAGTTCGCCAAATCCGCAGCCCGCGCTGCGGCAGCCGGATTGGTGCTGTCCACTGGTCTCGAGCTTCATGCCAATCCGCTCGGCCTTCCCATCGGATGCCAGACCTGGCCGGTCAGGGAAATGATCGCCAAAGACTTTCCCGGCACGATCAAAACCCTTGCCCAGGCCGGATTTCAGACCATCGAACTCTGCTCGCCCATCGGCTATAAGGATGACGGATTCGCCGGACTTGCCAAGTACAAAGGCAGCGAACTTAAAAAGATTCTCAGCGATGCCGGCGTCACCTGCTTTAGTTCGCACTTCGGCATGGATGAGCTTCGAAAAAATCAGGAAGCCAGCATCGCCTGGGCGAAAGAAGCTGGCCTGACGCAGATGCTTGTGCCAAGCCTCGACGGCCCCAAGAAGCCAACGTTTGACGACGTGAAGCGTGCCGCCGATGAATACAACAAGATAGGCGAAAAGGCCGCGCAGGCGGGCATTCAGCAGGGCCTTCACAACGAAGATTTCGAGCTCTCGAAAGTGGAGGGCCAGCGCACCTACGACGTGCTATTTGGCCTGCTTGATCCGAAACTAGTGAAGTTCCAGTTTCAGGTCTCGACGATCTCTGAGGGATACGACGCCGCCCAATATTTCATGAAATATCCGGGACGGTTTATCTCCATGCACGTGCAGGGATGGGACGCCAAGGCAAAAAAGATTGTCGCCGTGGGGCAAGACTCGCTGGACTGGAAGAACATCTTCAGCGCGGCTAAAACTGGCGGGGTGAAAAATTACTTCGTTGAGATGGACTTGGCAAAGATGAGGGCGAGCGTGCCGTACCTGCGCAAATTGCAGGTGTGATGGCAAACTCTTCCATAGGCCGGAGCAACCGATCTCTGCGATTCGCTGAAACCCAGCCAACCTCAGCAATCAGATCAGCGAGGCTCTGACTAGTTCACGGCGCATGCGGCCGTCACATCGATGAGAAATTAGGCGGGTTGCCACAATTCGATCGGATTTCCTTCAGGGTCATGAAGTCGGGTAAAACGCCCGATGCTCCCATAAGACTCGGGATCTTTGACCTCAATTCCTGCCGCTCGCAGCTGGGCCACCATTTTGTCAATATCGTGCACTCGAAAGTTGATCATCCACATTTTCTGCGGATCCCCGAAATATTTGGTGGTCTCGGGGAACGGACTGAACGCAGTCGGCCCGGCTTCTTGCCGCCAGGGGGTCTCGCCCTCGCTGGTTGGTGTGAGCGCGATCCCCAGATGTTGCTGATACCAGTTCGCCAAGGCTTTGGGATCATGCGCTCGAAAGAACAATCCTCCGATTCCGGCTACTTTTTCCATTTCCGTTTCTTTCGATTCATTGTTGTTAGGTGCCTTCGAAGGTGGAGTAATGTTCGTTGCCTGTGATGCGGGCTTCGCGGCATTCTGTGCCGCCGTGGCTAAATCATTCAGAATGACGCCTGACCCGAAAGCATACGGCAGAAGCTGAAGTAACTGGCGTCTCTGGATACTCATTCCGTCATCCTCAATTTTGCCGAGTTCATGTTAACGGTGCGGAGGAGTTGTGAAGTATACATGGTGTGCTTTGGGCAATTGTCAGCAATCGAAAGCGCGCCCGCTCACCTTTGCAGGGTAGTCATTTCACAGTCACGGCTGCGATCTCATAATCGTCCACCCGAGGTATGGTGAAACGTAGAACCGAGCTTTCAATCCGAAAAGGAATCGTTTTCTCCGAACGGAGCAGCTCTACTGTCTTAACTCTCACCCCCTCCGCCAATTTCATGCTGACGGTTTGCGGACCCAGCGGGTAGGCCGTGCTCAGCCAGCCGTGGTAGGCGTTCGGGTTCGTGTAATTGAGCAGGTGGACGGCGTAACCGGGTGCGGTTTCCCAGGCGAAGAGTTCAAGAAATCCATCGCCATCAACGTGGACTGCAGCTGCATCTTGAGTGATCCAGCGGATGGTGTTGTGCAATAAGCGAAAAAGATCGCCGTGACCAGTGAGCCAGAAGGTGCGTTCGATGTCTCCAGGAAAATATGCCAGGCGGCTGGCGCCGACTTCGCGCAGCACTACTGCAGGCTCATTGGTGTGAGAGGCCGGCGGGTAGGCTAGTTCCGGAGGATAATTCACGAATCCAGGAACAACCGTGAGCACCGGAGCGGCCACCGGTTTGAGCGGCACACGGTTTTGCGCGCCCGGCAACCAGTTCGTGTTTGAGAAACCCTCAAGGATCGGATGACTGCGTTCGATGCGACCGTAATATGCGTTGCCATTCGTGCCGATAACATCTCCAGCTTTGTCGATGCCAAGCAGTCCGCCGAGACCAAATTCCTGGCGCCGTTGCAGGTTCTCGTCGTATAGGCTCGTCTCGAAGCTCGCCATGATGGACCCACCAGAACCCACATAGTCGCGGAGTTGTTGGCACTGCCGGTCGCTCAGCATGGCAATGTTCGGCAGAAGCAAGGCACGATATTTACTGATCTTTTCGAGGTCAAGTCGGTCTTCGTGTACGAAGTCGAAAGGAAATCTGCCGTTGAGGAGCGTTGCGTAGATTCCATGCGTGGTCTCGCGCATGTAGTCGTGAGCATGGGCCGCCGGTGGCGCCGGATAGAGTAGCTGTGTGCTCTGTCCCATAACGACGCCGATGTTCGCGAGCGATCGGCGGGGCTTCAGATGGGCATCGTGTTTCTTCGCCCATTGAAAATAGTCAGCACCGAGTTTCTGCCAGCGCCGGTCTTCTCCGAATCCAGCCTCTGAACCGATGAAGTGGTAGTACAGCGCCATGCCGCTGGCCAGGGTTTCGTTGAACCACATTTTTGCTTCCGCTGGATTCTTGGAAGCATTGCGCCAGCGAACGCTGCCGGTCGAGTAAGCGGCGGAAACGTTGGCCGCGAATTTTCCCTCCATCATGGCGCTGCAGACTCGGCCTTGCAGGCTGCAGCCCCAGACCACGGGATTCTCGGAGGTGCGGCCCTGATTGTCGGCCTGGAACCAGGCAGCGGTTTTGCTGAGGCGATCGAGGTTGGGGCCGCAACGGACATTGCCGCCCAGGTTTGCGAAGTAGAAGCTGTCGGGCTTCTTTTCTTTGGCGATGGCATCGTATTTTTGCCACAACTCGAACACACGATCGTTAAACGCTTGCCAGTAAGCTGCCGTGTTCGACGAAGGAAGTTTGCTACACACTGCGCAATGACACTCCGGCAGACTGCCGATGGGAGGCCACCCGTTGGTGTAGAAGCAATCCACTTCGTAAAGCGAATTGATTTCGCGCATGATTGCCGGAACGTAGTCATCCATGTAACTGGTGAACATGCACGTCTGGAAAAGCCGCGAATCTTCGGAATTCCGCTGGACCGAACCGTCGGCTTCGCGCATGGCCCACTCCGGATGGGCGTTGACAGCATCGTCCCAATTGAGATCGGGACTCATGCGGGCGACGACGCGCATGCCGCGCTTGCGGGCCGCGGCGACGCACTCGCCGAAGAAATCACGGCCATTCAGAAACTTCCCGTGACGGTGGAACTGAACCTTTGATG
The DNA here is from genome assembly GCA_046735175.1 of Acidobacteriota bacterium. GTDB lineage: Bacteria > Acidobacteriota > Terriglobia > Terriglobales > Acidobacteriaceae > Gp1-AA145. The sequence continues at coordinate 898 of JBKPSP010000062.1, read as the reverse complement.
GATAAAAGGCGAGAATGCCGGTGACGCTGATGAAAACGATGTCGGCGCCTGCCGCGTGCCAATAGTCGGCCCATTCTTCAATGTTCATGACAGCCGGATCGTGCTCGGTCATGTTGCTCTGACCAACGCGGCGAATGTTCTGCTGCCACGGCAAAGTCGCGGGATCGACGGGAGCCAACCTGGCCGGAAGAGGAATCAGCGCGGGTGCCGTGCCTCTGATTACAGCGTCGACGATCGTTTCAGCTGAAATCGCTGTAGGAGTGAGAGTCTGAATGGCCGCGGCCAATGGAACTGAGGCCGCGCTGCTTTTGAGGAAAGTGCGCCGATTGAGCATCCGCTCCATTATGGCCGATCATCGACGCTTTCGGGACATTTCGGTTGCGGGTAGAGCTCATCTTGGCAAATGAATTCTCGCTGCCCATCCGCCACCTGCGGCCAGATGAATTTTCTGCTTCGTCGATCTGGTCACTGAAATCTTTTTCATTTGATAATCGCTCGCATTGTGTTCCGCGTTGAGGCCGTCCTGGTATACCTCAGCGGTAAAGTCCCCTTCCGGCAAAAATGAAAGGTCAATTTCGAGATCGCGCGCAGTCCAATCCGTCATCGCACCAACGTACCATTCTGACCCATTCCGCCGGGCGACAACAACGTAATCTCCAATGCGTCCATCTAATGCCTTGGTTTCATCCCAAGTCGTCGGCACTGCGCCGAGAAAATCCATGATTTCGGGCTCACGCAAGTAGTTTGATGGACTATCTGACAGCATTTGCAGTGGCGCCTCATAAACGACATACATTGCCAGTTGATGGCATCGCGTGCCCAGCGCCATAGGCTGATGATTGATGGGAGCAAAGGTCTGGCGCGTCGCATTTCGCATCGCCCCCGGCGTGTAATCCAT
>JBKPSP010000061.1:0-18129 GCA_046735175.1 Acidobacteriota bacterium | reverse complement strand
GAGCACGGCCTCGGCCAAGAGATCGCTCACGATCGCGCCAAAAGCTGGGGTGAGTGAAAACGCTGTTGCGTACGGCGTGATCGTCAGCAGCGCTGAGGACGCGAATGCCGGTTCACTCGATCAGGTTGCGGACGATCTGATCAAAAACCTGGTGCAGTCAAATCCCGGGCTTCACCAGAATGGTGATTTTAAAACTATTTCTGTCAATGGAGTTTCCGGCCGATCCGTCGATCTGTTCGGCAACTCGCCCGTCCAACAAAATGGGAAGCCGCTGACCGAGCACGATTGGATCGTGCTACTGCCTCGCCCTGGCGGAAATTATTTATACCTGATTTTCATCGCACCCGAGAACGATTTCGCAGCGTTGCGGCCAACGTATCAGAGGATGGTGGACAGCTTGCGCATGGAATAGAAGGTCACGAAATCTTGTTTCCGATCGCGTAGTAACTCCCGTGGAAGAACAGCAAGGGCTTGCCTTTGCGAACGACTACGTCCTCCACTTCCGCGATAAAGATTGTGTGGTCGCCAGCATTCTGCGCGCTCTGCAGTCTGCACTCCAGATAGGCCAGCGCCCCATGCAAAACTGGCGTGCCATGCGCGGTGCGATCGAATCGCGCGCCGGCTTCTTCCTCCGCCCGCGCCGGCTCGCGGTCCGGTTGGGCATAGTGCTCGGAGATGGCGCGCTGATCCTCACAAAGGACATTGATTCCGAATCGCTTGCGGGCGTGAAGATGCGAGTGGGTTCGCGCCTGCTGGTCCACGCAGACCAGCACCAGCAGTGGATCTATTGACACTGAGCTGAACGCATTGGCCGTCATTCCCTGAACCTCGCCTTGGTAGTCAACCGTAATTACCGTGACTCCGGTGGCAAAGCATCCCATGGCATGGCGGAATTTCTCCTGATCGAGGGGCATCTTCGATGAGATTTGTACCATGAACGCTGGATTTCCGCCGCCCGCTGCCTTCGATTATGATTCTTCGATAATCACGCTGTGATGCGGGCGAGGAGCGAACGTCGTGCAAGTCTTATTTCGAGCAACTGTCGATCACTCGAGCCCCGTCTCCCGCGAAGAAGCCCGTCGATGGATTCAGTCAAGCAACGCTGAGCTCCCGGAATTGCTTGCGACGGCGCGCGAGGCCCGGGACCGATTCAAGCCCGGCGTGATCACGTATTCGCGCAAAGTCTTTATTCCTCTCACAAATTTGTGTCGCGATTACTGCGGGTACTGCACATTTCGCCGCGATCCCGGGCAGCCCGGCGCCCACACGATGACACCGGAAGAAGTTTTGAATGTCGCGCGCGCGGGAGAAAACCTGGGATGCACGGAAGCTCTCTTCTCCTTGGGCGACAAACCGGAGCTCATGTTTCCCGAAATGCGGGAAAGGTTGCGGCAGCTCGGTTTTCGGTCCACATTGCACTATCTCGAGGCGATGTGCGAGCTGGTGCTAAGGGAAACATCCTTGCTGCCCCACCCGAACCCTGGATTGATGAGCGCGGAGTGGATTGCGCGCCTGGCGGCAGTTTCGCCCAGCATGGGTCTGATGCTCGAAACAACGAATGAAGCGCTGCTTGCTCGCGGTGCGGCACACCACAATGCTCCCGACAAAGTTCCTGAAAAAAGGCTGCGAGTCATCGAAGAAGCCGGCAAACAGGGAGTGCCCTTTACGACTGGCATTCTGATTGGAATTGGCGAGTCACCGGAAGATCGCGTGGATTCCCTGTTGGCAATACGCGACCTGCACAAGCGCTACGGGCATGTTCAGGAAGTGATCATCCAAAATTTCCGGGTGAAGCCGGAAATCTTAATGAGCGACTGGTCCGAACCGAGCCGCGGGGAGATGCTGCGCACCATCGCGGTCGCGCGTTTGCTGATGCCCAACATGAACATTCAGGCGCCGCCGAATCTTTCTGATCCAGATTACGAAGAATTGCTCGATGCCGGGATTAATGACTGGGGTGGGATTTCGCCACTGACGCCGGATTTCATCAATCCGGAACGGCCGTGGCCGCATCTGCAGGAGTTGAAAAAGCGAACCAACGCGAAGGGATTTGAGTTGCGACAAAGATTGCCGGTTTATCCGGAGTTTGTGAACAAAGTTCTGCATAACGGAGCGGCGAAGATTTCACGACTGCGATCGAAACTCGCCGCAGTTTCTGATCCACTTTGCTACGCCCGGAGTGCCGCATGATCGTCGTTCTTACTGGAGGCACAGGTGGCGCAAAATTCGTGGACGGATTACGCCGCGTTGTGCCTGCCGAGGAACTCACGATCATTGTGAATAGCGGAGACGACCATAATTGGTGGGGGCTTCATGTTTCGCCTGACATCGACTCGATCCTATACATGCTCGCCGGACTTTTGAGCCCCGAGCGCGGCTGGGGCGTGAGCGGCGATACATTTCACTGTCTGCAAACGATGAAAGCTCTGGGCGAGCCAAGCTGGTTCAGCGTGGGCGATCGCGATCTCGCAATTCATCTGCTGCGGACTCAACTGCTTTCGGATGGGCACACACTTACCGAAGCGACCAGAATCATCGCGAAGAAACTTGGCGTGGGTGCGCGAGTTCTGCCGATGAGCGATCAAGCGGTCGAAACGCGGATCCAAACTTCTGCCGGCGAGCTCAGCTTTCAGGAATTTTTTGTGAAGCGGCACTATCAGGACAGAGTAAACTCCGTTCGCTTCGCGGGCGCGATGGATGCCAAACCTGCGCCCGGCATCATCGAGGCAATCGCCTCGGCCGATGCGATCCTGATCGCACCGAGCAACCCGATCACCAGCATCGGCCCGATTCTGGCAGTACCCGGAATTCGCAAGGCTTTGATTAACGCGGCAGCGAAAGTAGTCGCGGTCAGTCCGATTATCGGCACACAGGCCGTGTCTGGGCCGGCAGCAGCTCTGATGGCTGCGCAGAATCTGTCGCCCTCGATTGCGGGAGTCGCGACTTACTATGCCGATTTCCTGGACACATTAATTGTGGATAATTCGGATGCGGAACCATCCGGGCGTCTGCCAATGCAATCCATTCACTGTGTGGCCACAGACATCCTGATGCGAACAGACCATGATCGCGAGCGAATCGCGCGCACGGCGGTGGAAGCGGCGCTTCCTCAATCTCAGAGGATGGCGGAAGTTTCATGATTCTGGTTCCAGTCAAGAGGCTCGATACTGCCAAACAGCGGCTCTCCGCGATCCTGCCACAAACATTGCGCACCGAACTCGCGCTGGCGATGCTGCAAGATGTGCTCGCTGCCGTCGCCGACTTCGGGCGAGATGAGGTTTCGGTCGTCACGAGTGATCCTTTTGCGATTCAACTTGCCGCGAGTCACAGATTCGAAATCATTCGCGACGACGCAAACCGTAGTGAGACGGACGCGATCGCGATGGCAACTTCGATTTGCCGAGAGCGTGGTATACCGAGCACGCTGGTGATTCCCGGCGATGTCCCACTCATCGAAGCTGCAGAACTTGCCGCGATATACGCGAACTCGCCCGCTAGCGGTTCGGTGCTCGTCCCAGCCCATGATGGCCGCGGGACGAACGCAATCTTTCGCAGACCCGCTGCGTTATTCCCACTTCGTTTTGGAAATGACAGTTTCCTGCCACATCTTGCGGCGGCTAAGGCCACTGGGCAGCCGTGCGTAGTGCTCACGTTGCAAGGGATCGGATTGGACATCGATTCACCTGAAGATCTCAGGCAACTCGCCTCTGCGCCAGGGGATCGGCCTTCGCAACAGCTGGCGCGCAAATTTTTGGAGAAATCCATCGCTGAGGTAACCAGCGAGCCTGTGTCGGCGAACCCGTGAGGACTGCAACCGAGGTCCGCCTGATACCGGTGTATTTTGCCGACGAGATTCTCCCCGGCGACGACCTCGCTCAGAAACTCGCGACTGAATTGCGGCATCAGAAACTAGGCGTGCAGAAGAACGACGTCGTCGTGATCAAGCACAAAGTTATTTCGAAAGCTGAAGGACAGATTGTCGCCCTAAACACTGTACGGCCGCGACCGCCTGCAGTTGCCTGGGCACATAAGTATGGCGGTGACACGCGCGTGGTCGAGCTTGGCATGCGTGAAGCCAGGCGCATTGTGCGGCGGAAAAACGGTGTGCTGATCACGGAGACCCGGCACGGCTTTGTTTGCGCAAACAGTGGCGTGGATGCTTCGAATGTCGATGGCGGACGCAGCGCTGTACTGCTTCCAAGCGATCCCGATGGCTCCGCGGCGCGGCTCCGGTCGGGCATAAAACAGCTTTTCGGCGTGCCGGTCGCCGTGATTGTCTCGGACTCTTTCGGCCGGCCATGGCGTGAAGGGCTTACCGACGTTGCCATTGGGGTCGCGGGATTGAAACCGCTCGCAGATTTCCGCGGCAAACACGACTCGCACGATTACACGCTGCGTGGTACGGTCGAGGCGGTCGCCGATGAACTGGCTTGCGCTGCGGGCCTGGTCTGCGGCAAGCTTAATCGCACGCCGGTTTGCGTGATTCGCGGCTTTAAGTACGTTTCCGGCAAAGGCAGTGCGCGCGAGTTGGTACGAAAGAAAAACGACCTCTTCCGTTGAGGCTTGAGAAAGAGAGAAAGTCATGCCTGCACGCACTATTGCTCAATCGGAACTCGAGAGATTGCCTCAACTCGACTGGCTTACGATAGCGCCGCGACTGGGCCGCGATGTTAGCCAGGCCATTGAACGCGTGCTCGAAACGCAAGACGGTTCCCCCCTGAGTCACGAACAAGCTCTGCTCCTTGCCAATGCCGAAGGTGATGACCTGCTTGGACTCCTGGTCGCGGCCGACATGCTTCGTTGCGAATTGGCAGGCAACATCGTTACCTACGTTGTCAATCGCAATATCAATTTCACCAACATTTGCTTTGTGGGCTGTAAGTTCTGCGCGTTTAGCCGGGGGCCGCGCGAGGCCGACACTTATTTCCTTGATCCGCGACAGGTCGCAGACAAAGCCGCGGAGGCTTGGCAACTTGGCGCTACCGAGGTCTGCATTCAAGGCGGGCTGCCGCGCGGCCTCGATCCTTTTTATTACCGGGACATCCTTCGCGCCGTGAAAACTGCCGTTCCCGGCATGCACATTCACGCTTTTTCTCCCATGGAGATCGTCTACGGCGTGGAACTCACTGGCATGCCGCTGCGCGATTATCTGTGCATGCTGCGTGACAACGGGCTCGGCACTCTGCCGGGAACTGCGGCCGAAATTCTCGACGACCAAGTGCGCCATGTGCTCTCGCGCAACAAGCTTTCGACCGCGCAATGGCAAGAGGTCATTCGTACCGCTCACGCCTGCGGCATCCGTACTACTTCGACCTTGATGTACGGGCATGTGGAAACACCGGAGCATTGGGTAAACCAACTGCTCCTGTTGCGCGATATTCAAAGCGAGACCGGCGGCTTTACAGAATTTGTTCCGCTGGGCTTTGTGCACACCAACACGTTGTTGTTTCATCAGGGGCTCTCGCGCTCGGGACCGACACTTGCCGAGCATCTGAAGATTCATGCGCTTGCCCGCCTCGTGCTCGCCGGCTCGATCAACAACATTCAGGTTTCCTGGGTGAAGTTGAATCGCAACCTCTCGCAACTTTGCCTGCAGGCAGGCGCAAACGATTACGGCGGCACGCTGATGGAAGAAAATATTTCGCGTGAAGCCGGAGCCACGGCAGGACAGTACACCAGCCCCGAAGAATTTCAGTCGCTGATTCGCGAACTCGGTCGCATTCCCGCCGAGCGGAATACGACGTACTCGCGCATTAAGATCAAATCGCCCATCGAGAGCTTCCCTGCCGAGCCGCTGCTCGAGCCGGAGTTCGCGTGAGCGTCGCCATCATCGGAGGTACCGGGCCGGAAGGATCGGGACTGGCGTTGCGTTTCGCGCGGGTCGGCGAAACGGTGATTATTGGATCTCGCGACGCAAATCGAGCCGCAGACACGGCGAAGAAATTGGGCAGCCGTATTGCGCGGGACTCGCGCGTTTCGGGCATGGAAAACGCGGAGGCGTGCAAGTCTGCCGAGATCGTTGTTCTCACAATTCCTTTCGAGTCGCATGCGGAAACCCTGAAGCATCTCAAACCTGCACTGCATGCCGGCCAGATCCTCGTGGACGCGACTGTGCCTCTGGCCGCCAGTATCGGCGGACGCGCGACTCGCACGCTCGGAGTCTGGCAAGGCTCTGCTGCCCAACAAGCCGCTGAACTGGTCCCCGAAGGCGTGGCCGTGGTCGCTGCGTTTCACAACACGTCGGCTGAAGTCCTGCAAGGCGACGATCCCGTTGATTGCGACGTAATCGTTTGTAGTGACGACAAAGAAGCAGCAAAAAAGATTCGCGCTCTCGCGCGCAAAATCCCGGGCGTACGCGCGCTCGATGGCGGAAAGCTCGAAAACGCGCGCATTGTAGAGCAGATCACCGCGTTGCTGATTGGCTTCAACATCCGACATAAGGGACATTCGGGCCTGCGCATTACCGGCTTACCTGCCGGCGCTTATGATGTCTAACGTCTCACCGCGAGACCGTCCTCGGCTCGTTGAGCGCAGCTCGCCTTTTATGACCGACAACTCGGCCGTCGAATTCCGGAACGTTTCTTATCGCCTGCCAGACGGCCGTGAAATTCTGCGCGATCTCGACCTTGTGGTCCGTCGCGGAGAGATTCTGGTCTTGCTCGGCCGCAGCGGATCGGGAAAAACCACGGCGCTAAAGCTGGTCAATCGGTTGCTGGAGACTTCCGGCGGAGATATCCTCATCGAAGAGCGCAACAGCCGCGATTGGGACCTCATCCAACTGCGCCGTCACATCGGTTATGCGATACAAGAAGTAGGCCTGTTTCCTCATTACACAGTCGCACGCAACATAGCGCTCGTCCCATCGATCGAGAAATGGCCGGTAGCTCGCACCGATGCCCGAGTGCAGGAACTGCTAAAGCTGGTCGGGTTAAGCGGCGAGATTGGACCACGTTATCCGCATCAACTTTCCGGTGGGCAGCGTCAGCGCGTAGGGGTGGCGCGTGCGCTCGCCGCGGATCCGCCGATTTTATTAATGGACGAACCATTCGGCGCGCTCGATCCGCTTACCCGGTCTGATTTACAGCGCGAATTCCTTTCTTTGCAAAAGCTGTTGGAGAAGACCGTTCTGTTCGTGACCCATGATCTGCACGAGGCTTTGCTTCTGGGATCGAGAATCGCGCTGCTCGAGGCAGGCAGGCTGGTTTCGATCAGCTCTCCAAAAGAGTTTCTTGACTCGCAAGATTCTTTGGTCAAGAAATATGTACAAGCCTTCGGCGCAGGCGATCAGGTGCGAGGTGGCAAATGAATTTATGGCGGTTTGTCATTCAAAACCAGGCCGAGATCGTGCAGCTAACGGCCGAACACCTGTGGATCGTCGGACTTTCGACTGCGCTGGCAATCGCAGCCGGCATCCCACTCGGCATTCTGATAACGCGAAAGCCTCTTTTGCGCAACCCTGTTCTGGTGACAGCCAATATCATTCAGACGATCCCCAGCCTGGCGCTGTTCGGTTTTCTGCTTCCAGCACCCTGGATCGGTGAACGCGCCGGACGGCTTGCGATTCTGGCCCTCACGCTTTATGCGCTCCTGCCAATCATTCGAAACACCTACACGGGAATTAAGGGAGTGGATCGCGCAGTGGTCGAAGCGGCCCGCGGAATGGGACTGACGGACTGGCAATTGCTCTACAAAGTCGAACTGCCTTTGGCCGCCAGCGTAATTCTTTCTGGAGTGAGAGTCGCGGTGGTGATCTCTGTCGCGCTGGCCACCATTGCTGCGGCGATTGGCGCAGGCGGACTGGGCGAGCTGATTTTTCGCGGCCTCGCCATGGTGAATAATGCCGTGATTCTCGCCGGCGCAGTGCCTGCGGCGCTGATGGCGCTGATTGCCGATGCATCGTTGGGGCTTGTCGAAAAGCAATTTGCACCACAACGTTCATGATCCGCATTGCAAGGTTTGTTTCCTCAGTCCTTTGCGCGTTCGTCCTGACCGGCTGCACCTCGCAGCCGCACATTGTGGTCGGTTGCAAGAACTTTACTGAGCAGATCATTCTTGGCGAGTTGATCGCGCAGCAGATCGAGAATAAAACTCATCTGCCCGTAGAACGACGCTTTTACCTTGGCGGCACGTACATTGCTCACCAGGGTATCCTTGCCGGCCGCATCGATATCTATCCCGAATACACCGGAACCGCGCTCACTGCGGTGCTAAAGCTACCGCCGGAATCAGGCCGCAAAGCTGTCTACGGTCGCGTGAACTCTGAGTACCAAAGGCGTTTTCAGCTCACGCTGGGCCCTCCGCTTGGTTTCAATGACACATTTGCCATCGAAATTCGCGGCGAAGATGCTCGCCGATTGCATTTGCAGGCGCTGTCACAGGCCGCACAGTTCACGCCGCAATGGCGTGCCGGCTTCGGCTATGAATTCATGGAAAGGCCCGACGGCTACAAAGGATTGGTCGCGGCGTACGGTTTGCGATTTGCGGCGCCGCCGAGAATTATGGATCTGGGGCTCCTCACGCGCGCACTTAAGGAACACCAGGTTGACCTGATCGCCGGGAACATGACGGATGGGCTGATTCCGGCACTCGATTTGGCTGTCCTGGAAGATGACAAGCATTACTTCCCACCCTACGAAGCTGTCCCGGTCATTCGTGAGCAGACGCTGAGCCAGCATCCGGAAGTTCGGGTCGCGTTGGACGAGCTTGCAGGGAAAATTTCTGACGCGGAAATGCGCGAACTGAATTATGCCGTCGATGGAAAGAAACGCGACGTCAAAGAAGTCGTGAGTGAATTTCTGCGCGTCAAGGCGTCGGCGAGGCCCGCCAGCACGACGCCCTGAACAACAAGTTCACCATACCTCGCATTTGTCAGCAGCCGCCCGCACCATCTTCGAACCCGGCTTGCAGCTGAATGCATCTGCGAACGACGACAGATTTGAAAGCGGCCCAATAACCCTAAATTTGGCGATTGGATGAGGATCGCCCTGTATCATGCGGCGCTGCGTTGCCGGACGCATCTCATCACCCCGCCATTGCCCCCAGGCGATGAAAAATTGTTGATCAGGCGTAAATCCGTCGAGCGTCGGCTGTGGGTGTTGCTGCTTGGCTTTTTGGAATGCGAGGTAGGCGATTTTCGCTCCGGCGAGATCGCCGATGCTTTCGCCTAACACCAGCTTGCCGTTGTGATGAATCTCCGGCTCGATAAAGTAGTTATCGAATTGATGGGCAACGCATGCGGTGCGCTCCAGAAAGCGTTTTAAATCATCCGCAGTCCACCAATTGTTCAGTCGGCCCTGGGCGTCGAACTGCGCTCCTTCGTCGTCAAAACCATGGCTAATCTCATGCCCGATTCCGATTCCAATCGACCCGTAGTTGACGGCGTCCACTGCATTCACATCGAAAGCAGGCGGCTGAAGAATGCCGGCGGGAAACACAATCTCGTTCAGCAGCGGGTTGTAGTAAGCGTTCGAAGTGGGCGGCGTCATGCCCCAGCGGCCGCGATCGGTGGGTTTGCCGATGAGCGCCCATGTATCAGTGACCACGTTCCACCGGGCGGCAGCGACTTCATTGTTCCAGAAAGACTCGCGGCTGAGCTGAATGCTGCTGTAGTCCTTCCATTTATCCGGATAGCCGATCTTGGGGTTGAAAGTCGAGAGTTTTTCGAGAGCTTTCTTCTTGGTATCGGGTCCCATCCACTCTAGGCCTTCAATGGTGTCATGCATCGCCGCCAGAATGTTGTTCACCATCTCCTTGGCACGGGCTTTGGCGTCTGCCGGGAAATACTTTTCGACATATTTCTGCCCGAGTGCCTCACCCAGCAACTGATCGGTGGACTCGGCGCAGCGCTTCCAGCGCGGCTTCAATTCCTTGGCGCCGCTGAGATATTGCTGGTAGAACGCGAAATTCTCTTTCACGAATGGGTCGGACAGGAACTCCGCCTGGCCATGCAGGAATTGCCACTTCAAATAGGTCTTCCAGTCGGAGATTGAAGTCTCGCGCAGCCGCCGGTCGATCTCGGTCATAAACTTCGGCTCGGAAACATTGAGGTCAGCCTGGGCGATTTTGGCAGAGGAAAAATATGTTCCCCAATCGAACGAGGGAACCATCTTCTTCAGGTCTGCGATGGAAGTCTTGTGGTCAGTCTGCTGGGGATCGCGCAGCGCAACGTTATCGAGCGAGTTCTCGGCCAGCTTCTTTTCCAGTTCAAATACGGTCTTCGCCGCTGCCTTCGCGTTGGACTCATCGTAGCCGGCCAGCTTAAACATATTCTCCACGTGCACCAGATACTTGTCGCGTGCTTCCTGGAAGCGCGGCTCTGTCTTGAAGTAGTAGTCGCGGTCAGGCAGGCCGAGTCCGCCGGCAAAAATATTGGCGATCGTCTGCGAAGGATTGTGGTTGTCGGGCTGGGAAACCACGCCGAATGGAACAAAAATGCCAAGCTCGTGCAAGCGGTAAATCATGCGCTGCAGATCCTTGGAGTTTTTCATGGCATCGATGTCACGAAGCATCGGCTGAGCAGGAGTAACCCCGGCTTGATTGATCTTGCCTTCATTCATGCATGAGCCGTAATAGTCGCCGACGAGTTGCTCCACACTGCCGCGAGGCCAATCGGTGCGCGCGGAAACGTCATCGAGAATTACCTTCAACTGATCTTTGGCTTTCTCGCCGGCCTCCCATCGCCGGCTCCAGCGATCCATGTAATCAGGGATCGGGTTCTGCGCCCGCCAGGTTCCGTTGGCGTACTGGAAAAAGTCAGTACACGGATCGGCACTACGATCCAGGTCGCCGACCTGGATACCGTGCTGTTCTGATTGTGCGGATAACGAGAGCGAGATACTGAGGAGCAAAACGATCGTGAAGATACGCATGAAGGTCTCCTGAGAGCGACAGGTATTCTTGCAGCAAGGATTGAGCCTGGTCAATCGGAGTTAGACGGGAGAGCCCGGCAAACGTCAACCGCCGCCTACGCCGAGGCGCGGGTTGGATTTTTGAATGCTTTCTGGATCAACGTGTATCTGGCGGCGCCGATGATACCGCAATTGTCGTTCAGGACAATCTTCACCGGCATATCGGCCAGAAGAGATCTCATCCGTCCTTTATTTAAGAATGAGTTCATGAAAATAGCTTCCTGCATGCGGGGAGCGATCTTGGCGGCGATGTTGCCTCCGACGAAAACACCGCCAGTGGCGAGAAAATTCAGGGCGCAGTTTCCAGTTTCCGATCCGTATACACCGACGAACATATCGAGTGCTTGATCGCAGATCGCGGCTTTCTTTTCCAGCGCCAACTTTGAGATGAGGGCGGGTTGATCCGGAGCCTGGCTCATTTGCTGCTTCAGCCATTCAGGTTCTTCCGCTTTTCCCGTATCCCGCAGAAACTCATAGATATTTCTAAGCCCGGGGCCGGAGAGAATTCGTTCACAACTGACATGCTCATGCTTGCTGCGCAAATAATGCGCGAGTTCGGCTTCGAGATCGCTCTTGGGCGCGAAATCGGAGTGGCCACCTTCACAAGGGAATGGATGATGGCGAAAGCCGTCCCAGTAAAGGCCGGCTACTCCCAGGCCGGTGCGAGCGGCAATGACCACGCGGTTGCCCTCAGCATCGTCGCCGAGCCCTTCGCTCAAAGTGACAAAGTCTTTCGACTCCAGGGCGTCGATTCCATAGGCGTACGCTTCAAGATCGTTGATCAGCCCAACCGAATTCAGTCTCAGCTGGGCAGCGAGCTCGCGCGAGTCAATCGTCCAGGGGAGGTTGGAGATTTTGCTGCGTCCGGAGCGGACCGGTCCTGCCACTCCGAAGCACGCGGTGTGGACGGGAATGCCTTCCGTTTTCACAAACGCGCTGATGATTTCCGCAATCCCGCTGTGCTCCTGGCTTTTGTAAGTTTTTTCGACCACCAGCGCCAGCTTGTTAGCTTCGGCTTGAAATGCCGCCATGCGAGTGCGCGTCGCGCCAATATCGCCTGCAAGAATCATGCGATTGTCCTCCACTCCCGCCCGTCGTGCTGCAACAGATCGTCGGATTCCTTCGGTCCCCAACTTCCGGCAGGGTAGTTGGGGAACTTACGCGGCGGCAACGCCTTCCACACGTCGAGGACAGGATCAACTACGCTCCACCCGGCTTCCACCATGTCGGCGCGCTGAAAGAGCGTCGCGTCGCCGATCATGCAGTCGTAGAGGAGTACCTCATAGCCAGTATAGGCATCTGCGCCGAAATACCTGGAGTATTCGAAGCTCATGTCGACGGAACCGATTCGCAGGATAGGGCCCGGTATCTTCGCGCCGAAACTCAAGGAAATTCCTTCCACGGGTTGGATTTGAAGGACCAATTGGTTGGTGTGCTTATGGCCCGGCGCATTGCGAAAAAGCACAAACGGAGTCTGCTTGAACTGGATGGTGATTTCCGTGTGGCGCTTAGCCAGCCGCTTGCCTGTTCTTAAATAGAACGGCACGCCCACCCATCGCCAGTTTTCAATGCTGAGCTTCAGCGCCACGAAAGTCTCGGTACGGGATTCGCTTGCAACGCCCGGCTCATTACGATAGGCGGGAACTTGTTGGTCGCCGATGGCACCGTCGCCATACTGTCCGCGGACACTGCAGGTGAGCACGTCTTCGGAAGCCAGCGGTTGGATGGCGTGCAGTACCTTCGCCTGTTCATCGCGTACTGCATCCGCGTGAAATGACACTGGCGATTCCATTGCGGTCAACGTAAGCAACTGCATCACGTGGTTGGGCACCATATCGCGCAAGGTTCCAGCGCCGTCGAAATATCCGCCACGCTGCTCGACCCCGACGGTTTCGGCATTCGTGATTTGCACGTGATCGATGTAGCGACGGTTCCAGATCGGCTCAAAGATGGAATTATCAAAGCGGAATACCAGAATATTTTGAACGGTCTCTTTCCCGAGGTAGTGATCGATACGATAGATTTGGTTTTCGCCGAGCACGGCTTTGATCTGTTGATTCAGAGAACGAGCGGAATCATAGTCTGTGCCGAACGGCTTCTCGATGATCACTCGCCGCCAGCGGCCGTTTTCCTGGCGCGAAAGGCCTGCAGCGCCCATCTTCTCGACAATGGCGCCAAAGAATTTTGGCGATGTTGCCAGATAAAACAGGTAGTTCCCTTCAGTCTTGTATTGCTCGTCGATCTGACCCAGGCGCGAGCCGATATTCGCGAATGTTGCTGGATCGGCAAAATTTCCACAGCAGTAATGAAGCCGCTGCTCGAACCAATCCCAAATTTTGCTGTTGCGATCTTCGGCGGGCAAGAACGATGTGACCTGGCTGCGAAACTGTTCTTCTCCGAGCGGGTCAACAGCGACACCAAGAATCGCAAAGTTTTGTGGGAGTAAGGAAGCTTTTGCCAGGTTGAAAAGCGCGGGAACAAGTTTTCTCTTGGTGAGATCACCGGACGCGCCGAACAGGACCATGGCGCAGGGGCCGGCGGCACGGCCGAAGCGGGTTTGCTGGTCGGGGGTGGAGGTAACGGCGGTAGCCATTGCTGGATTCCGTGTCGCAATATTTTAGGACGGAGGCGCGGAGAATGCCGGAAATCTTTAGGAGCAGAGATCTAATCGCTTTCACATCAGCCAGATCGCATCCACATCCACGATCACGTTCGTGCGTGGAATGTTTTCCTTCGCTGCTTCCCCAAGCATTGTCCGTAATAGCGCGTTCAGTTTTTGCCGGCTTTGAGATTTCAGAACGAAATGATACCGGTAATCGCGCTTCAATCGTTCGATCGGGGCGGCGGCCGGGCCGAGTACGCGGACACCCTCGTGGCGTGTGCTTTCAAACCAACGCCCGAGCGCGCCTGACCACTTCAGCACGTCATCGAGCTTGTCACTCCGAATCATCACATTCGCCAGCGAACTGTAGGGCGGGTAGTGCATCCAGCTGCGAAAACGCAGCTCTTTCTCGTAGAATCCCACAAAGTCGTGCGCAGCCGCGTACTGCACGGCATAGTGATCCGAGAAATAAGTCTGCAGGATGACTTTGCCGGGAACATCTCCTCGTCCGGCGCGGCCTGCAACCTGGGTCAGCAATTGGAAGGTTCGTTCAGCAGCGCGAAAATCGGGCAGACCGAGCGCCATGTCAGCACCGACCACGCCCACCAGAGTGACACCGTGAACATCGTGGCCTTTGGCAATCATCTGCGTGCCCACGAGCAGATCCAGTTCGCCGGCATTCAACGCGCTCAGCACGCGCTCGAAATCGGCGTGACTGCGAACGGTATCGCGATCGAGCCGGGCAATTCGCGCCTGGGGAAACAATCCGTGCAGCAGCTCTTCCAGCTTTTCTGATCCGGTCCCAAGAAAATACACGTATTCACTTCCGCACTCGGCGCAACGCTTCGGCACCGGAGCCATGAATCCGCAGTAGTGGCACTCCATACGCCGATTGCTCTTGTGGTGCGTAAGCGCGATTGCGCAATTGCGGCATTCCAGCGTCTTGCCACATGCGCGGCATAACACCACGGGCGAATACCCGCGCCGATTGAGCAACACCATCGACTGCTCTTTGCGCTCGAGCCGGAGACGAATCTCCTCGATCAGCTTGCATGAAATGACCTGCTCGTGGCCGGTCTCCTGGAACTCCTGTCGCATGTCGACGAGTTCAACATCTGGCAGCGGACGCTTTTCAACACGGTCCGGCATTTCAAGCAGAGCGTAGCGATTCTTCTTCGCATTGAAATAGGACTCGAGTGATGGAGTCGCCGATCCCAGGACCACGACAGCTTCGTTGAACTTCGCACGCATGACCGCCACATCGCGCGCGTGGTAGCGGGGAGTTTCCTCCTGTTTGTAGGAAGAGTCCTGCTCTTCATCCACGATGATTAGCGCTAGATTCGAAACCGGCGCGAAAACGGCTGAACGGGTTCCGACTATGGCGCGCGCCTCGCCGCGCCGAATACGGTGCCAATGTTCAGCGCGCTCTTTATTAGAGAGCCCCGAATGCAGAATGGCTACCTCGTCTCCGAAGACGTCGTGAACGTCGGCGGCAACCGCCGGGGTCAATCCGATCTCGGGAACCAGCAGGATCGCGGAACGTCCCGCATCGAGAACTGATTTCATGGCCGCGAGATAAACGGCGGTCTTACCCGATCCGGTGACTCCGTGAAGCAGAATTCCGGCAAAGGTTTGTGCATCTACGGCGCTGCGAATTTTCTGCAGAGCGGCCTGTTGCGGAGCGTTGAAATCAAGATCGGCACGCAGTCCGCGGCCACGCAGTTTCGGCCGCTCGAAATCGATCGGCTGTTCGATGATCTCGACCAGACCGCGCCGCACCAAGGTCGAAAGCGTACTTTGCGGCACATCGAGTTCACGTAGCTCCTGAACAACAATGCGTCCGCCAGCCGAGGCCAGAGTTTCAACCAGAAGACGCTGATTCGGATTCAGTTTTCCCTCAGCAGTCTTCAGCACTGCTACGCGCCGCGTGCGTGCAGCATTTGTAGGGTGGGAGAGGTCGTCGCGCGAAATCCATCTTTTTCGGACCATGCCGGCGAGAATTACGCGTGAAGCCCGGGTTGCGGAACGCAGGCTCAGTTCAGCCGCAGTCTCTCGCGCGGCAAGATAGTTGAGGACTCCATACTCTATGTCCTGATCTTTAATCGTTCGCTTCGAGCGGCGCGAAGATCCGCCGGAGCCTGCCATATGTAGGGCCATCTGGCCTTCGTCTGCAATTCGATAAACCACTTCGCGCCGGAACTCAGCGCTGAGCGGAAGCATGCTGCGGAACACCTCACCGACTGGAGCAAGGTAGTATTCGCTGATCCAGCGGCCGAGACTCAGGAGTTCATGGGTAAGCGCTGGCGCGCCACTGTCGTCCAAGGATTCAATCACTGCCTTGGCCGCGAAAGCCGGAGGCCGATCGTGCAAGTCGGTGACGATGCCGATCATTCTGCGTTGCCGGAACGGAACCAGGACTCGGCTTCCGGGAACCGGCGAGGTGCCATTCTCTACTTTGTAGGTGAACAGTTGGTCCAGCGGGACAGGAACGGCCACGTCACAATATGAGGCGGTGAGCACCACGAAATGCAATGCTAACATCGGGATTTTCCTGTCCGCCGCCTTAAGGTTGCTACCAAATTGTTCTGTTTACTCCTAGTCGCACGAGCTAGGGTGTGCAAATTGTCTATGGCACAGAAGTGTAATTAGTTCCTGACGTTGCACGGAATAAAGCAAATTTGACCTAAGGCGTTTTACCTAAGGAGGCTAAGCTTCCACAAGCTCAGGGTTTTTGGGTAAATCCACACCGGGGTTTTTCTGTAGTCAGCTCGGCGGAAAACGCTGGGTGAGCACTTAAGTACGGCCTAGGGGAAGCTGCTCAACTTGCATTTTGTTGTAGTTACGATGTGGAAAATCGTGGAATGGCGAGTAGCCGGGTAGCCTTTCAGTATCTGAAACGCGACGAAAAACGATTGAAGGTTGTCAAGCTGAATCGCTTCAGATTTCGAGTTTTTCCGCAGAATTTGGCCGCTCATGGCAAAGCAGGTGCAAAGAAGTACAACCATAAGCACCGATGGTTGTAGTTTTTAGTGCCAGTTTGCTTGGCGTTCGGGTGAAAGTCTGCAAGTGGAAGAGGTGAAGTTGTGGAAGAAAAAATCTTACGGCCACGGGAGCGGCAGGTCGTGGAACTGCTCCTACAGGGCTGCGACAACGATGAAATCTCCAAGCAACTCAATATGGCGCGGCGGACGGTGAAGGCCCATTTTAATCGGCTGTTCACGCGCTTTGGAATCAATGGCGGAGTCAAACGGGTCAAATTGGCCACACTTTTATACAGGAGGCAGCTATGTTCGGAGTCACCGGCAGAACCTATCCAAATGAACGGGAGCGGCGAGTCATTGAACTCGTCGCCCAAGGACTCAAAAATAAAGAAGTCGCAAGCGAAATCGGAACCACTGAACATGTCATCAAAAACTATCTCCGCACCATCTACGACAAGCTGGGGCTCTGGAACCGCGTAGAGCTGGCGTTATGGTATGAAGCTCGGCGGCACGAACAGCTTGTACAAGTAAACTAAGCTCCCTAAAACACGTTTCATCACCCGCTCCCCCGGTGTTGAAACGTGTTTTGCTTTTTCCCGGGAAACTTGTCGTCCTAGTTAAACACCCGGCGCTTTTACTGACAGGCTACGCGCGTCGCTGGTTCGAACTGATCTTCCTGCGCAGATTGCTGAGTACTGAAGCGGCCTCCGGGAGTTTTTCCGTAGAGGTCAGAATCGGGGCAGTAGTAGAGGGCGGTGTGCACATCCTCCCAGACACGCACATTCGGATTTCCGGCAAACACCGGGGCAGGCCGTCGCGCCTGAACTTCTGCTAATCCGAAATCGACCAGCAGCGAATCGAACCAGGACAGGTGAGACGAAGATTGTGCCGGCCAGGAAAGCCAGCTGGCAACAAACAAGATTGCCGCTGTCGTGCAGATCGCCAGCGCGACCATCCTTCGGCTGATCTTGATGCGAACGATACGTGATGGGCGCAGGCCCGAAAAGAACGATTTCGGAGCCTCGGGAGTTGAGTCGCTAACCGCGTCGTCTTCCAGAATTCGAAGACCATGTTCGGGAACAGTGGAGTCAAGTGTTTCATCTGACTTGGAAGCTTCTGAGAGCGAAAGCTGGGTTCGAGGCGGAATTGGCGGCGCGGGATTCGGAGTTGGCGTCGAAAAAACGGATTGGGGCGGAACGTCACGCGTTTCAGGCTTCTGCTCGCGTAACTCGGCTTGGCCCGGATTGCCAGTGCTCGACGGCCATGGCAATTTCGGCTCAGAAGGCCAGAACTTGCCAGTCTTTCGCTCTGGCCGAGCCTCTTTTGCCTGCTGCATAAACCACATTGAAGCCCACTTGCTCTGCAATCCCTCGCCATTCGCAGATGCCGCTACTCGCGGCATGCTGCAACGGCCGCAGAAGGTTTCGTCAGAGGAAAACGGCCGTCCGCAAACCCGGCAGTGTTCGGCCAGATCGGATGAACTTTCGGCTTCTTTCGCGTCTGAAATTCGCGCCGGCAAGTCACTGCCAAGATCCGACGCAATATTGTTAGCTTGGATCTCGATGCATGTCTGAGGAGTGGAGTCTGTGACAGGATCGCTGACATCGAGCACCTCGGCGAGGAGATTCGCCATTAAGCG
>JBKPSP010000060.1:0-35099 GCA_046735175.1 Acidobacteriota bacterium | reverse complement strand
AACCTTGACCACGTCGCCACGCGAGCCGAGCTTTGCGACATCTTCTTTGAGAATGACTTCCATGATTGCTCCTGAAAACCAGTTGTAGGTGGCTAGTTGCTAGTGGCGAATGAACTAACCACTAACAACTAGCCACGAGCCACTTTTAACTTGCTCGTCCTGCAAACGGCAGCAGGGCGATGTTCCTCGCCTGCTTAATCGCCGAACTCAAGCGGCGCTGATGCGGCGTGCACACACCGGTCAGCCGGCGGGGGACGATCTTGCCGCTCTCGGCGACGAACTGCGCCAGCAGGCGCACGTCTTTGTAGTTGATCGCTTCAATCTTCTCGGTGCAGAATTTGCAAACCTTCTTGCGCCGGAAAAATTTCCTTCCGCCGGGGCCGCCTTCGCGCCCGCCGGGTCCGGAACGCGGTGGCCGGCGCTCGCTGCTTCGTTCGCTGCTGCCTTGTCCTTCTGCAGTCGGTGTTGGTCTAGTTTCGTCAGCCATAATGCTCCTTCGATCTCGTCGTTCGTCGTTGGTCGTACGTCGTTCGCCAGGTCGTTTTCGCCCACGTCATCGGATTCAAGCGGACGACGGACGGCGAACGACGGGCTCTACGCCGTGACTGCCGGCGATTCTGCACTTTCAGCCGGTGGCGCGGACGCTGCAGATGTCTTCTTGCGGGCGTCGCGCAGGGCCTTGATCTTGTCGAGGCGCTTCTGTTCCTCGTCCACGCGCACGCTCAGGAATTTGATCACTGCCTCGCTCACGCGCAGACGACGCTCGAGTTCGTGCACGAGTCCGCCGCCGCCCTCAAAGGTCAGCAGGATATAAAGCCCGTCGTGAAACTTGCGGACGACGTACGCCAGACGGCGCTTGCCCATCTTCTCGACATTTTTCACCTGTCCGCCCGAGGAGGTGACCGCGTTTTCCAGCGTCGAGATCAGCTTGTCCTGATCTTCTTCGGTCATGTCGGGCCGAACGATAAACATCAGTTCATAAGTACGATTCATTGCACTCTCCAAAATCAGTTGTCAGTGGCTAGTTGTCAGTTGCCAGTAGGCCTGCCGATCACCGCCCACCGATCACCGATCACCGTCTTTCTGATTAAACTTCTGCATCGCCGCTGCCGGGCCTTCCTTCACGATCATCTCTGCCGCGGCTACCGCATCCGCAAGCACCGGCTCTAACGCTTTCAGTCGCGCCTTGCTCAGCGGCGAGAGCAGATACTCTTTCCCATCCTGCGGTTTGCGCTCCGGCGCTACTCCGATCCTGATTCGCACGAAATCTTTGGTTCCCAGCGAATCGATGATCGACTCGATCCCGTTGTGGCCCGCCGAACTCCGGTTGCGGTGCACTCGCAAGGTGCCAAACGGAAAATCCAGTTCGTCCTGAATCACGATCAGATCCGACTCAGGCTGCAAATCGTTCTTCGCAACCAACTCCCGCACTGCGAGCCCGCTCAAGTTCATGAACGTCTCGGGCTTCGCCAGGATCACCTGCTCCTGCCCGATTTCCATCCGCGCTGTCAGCGCCCGGCATTGCCGGTTCCGAACTTCTACGCCGTGATCATCAGCCAGCCAATCCACAACCAGGAACCCCACGTTGTGCGGTGTGAACTCGTACTGCGGTCCCGGGTTGCCCAGCCCTACGATCAGCTTCATTTCGTCGTACGTCGTCCGTCGCGCGTCGTCCGCCAAAACCCGAATCGTGATATTGCAACAGCCACCCAACTCAGCCGGCAGCCGGCTTTTGCGAACGACGTACGACGAACGACGTACGACTGCCTTCCTATTTCTTTTCCTTCTTCTCGCCCTTCTCCGGAGCCTCGGCGCCCTCTTCCTCGGTCTCCTGCTTGCCCTTCTTGATGACCTCAGGCTCTGCCGGAGCCGCAGCCGCTTCGCCGGCCACCGCGTCAGCCGTCGCCACTTCTTCTTCCTTGATGGTGATGATGTGCGCCACCGGCTGGCCGGGATCGCTCAAAATTTTAATTTTGTCGCTCTTCGGCAGATTCTCCACACGCAGCACCATGCCAAAGACCAATTCCGCAACGTTGAGCTCAATCGCGTTGGGGATGTCTCCCGGCAGGCACTCCACTTCAACTTCGCGAGCAATCTGCTCGAGGATGCCGCCCTGCTGCTTCACGCCCGCAGGTTCTCCGACGAGTTCGATTGGCACACTGACGCGCAGCTTCTGGTCCATGGCAATGCGCTTCACGTCGATGTGGAGCAGCGAGCCCTTAATCGGCTCGTATTGCCAATCGACGATCATCGCCTTGGTGCGTTCGCCGTCAAGGGCGAGATCGAACACTGTGTTGTGGCCGGTTTCCGAATGCAGAATGCGCGAGACCTGGCGTGGATCTACACTCACCGGCAACGCCGATTTGCCCGCGCCATAAACCACGGCCGGAACTTTGCCCTGTTTGCGCACGCGGCGCGCGTCATTCTTGGTGCCGGGTGTGCGCGGCTGCGCTTCGAGTAGGTTTTTCTCTGGAGTTGCTGTCGCCATAATCGCTTCCTATAAAAACAATTTGCTTACAGATGTCTCTTCGTGAATCGACTGAATTGCGCGGCCAATCAGGCCGGCAATCGAAAGAACGTGGATCTTGCCGCCACAATCGGTGCGCGCGGCCGCTGCTTCCGGTGAAAGCGGGATCGTGTTGGTGACCACCACTTCCTTGATGCACGACTTCATGATGTTCTCAATCGCTGGCCCCGAAAACACCGGATGCGAGCAGCAGGCGTAAACATCGACTGCGCCATTGTCCTTCAATGCCTCGGCGGTCTTGACCAGTGTGCCGGCAGTATCAATCAAATCGTCGATGATCAAGCAGGTGCGGCCGCGCACATCGCCGATCACGTTCATGACTTCGGCGACATTCGCCTGCTCGCGGCGCTTGTCAACGATGGCCAGAGCTGCGTCGATTTTCTTGGCGAAGAAGCGGGCACGCTCCACGCCGCCTGCATCGGGCGAAACCACCGTGAGGTTCGGCAACTGCAACTTCTTGAAATGATCCACCAGCACCGGCGACGCGAACAGATGATCCACCGGAATATTGAAAAAGCCCTGCAACTGCGGCGCGTGCAGGTCGACGATCAGCGCACGGTCGGCGCCGATTGCCGTCAGCACATCGGCCACCACCTTCGACGAAATCGGCACACGCGGCTTGTCTTTCCGGTCTTGCCGGGCGTAACCGTAATAAGGAATCACCGCGGTGATTCGCTTGGCTGAGGCCCGTTTGGCGGCATCAATCATCAGCAGCAGTTCCATCAAATGCTGGTCCACGGGGCGGCAGGTCGGCTGCATGATGAAAACGTCTGCGCCGCGCACGTTTTCCTGGATCTGAACGTACGCCTCGCCATCCTTGAACCGCATGACCAAGGCCTGGCCGCGTTTCATCCCCAAAAACTCGCATACCTCATCTGCCAGCGGCTGATTTGCCGTGCCGCAGAAGATTTTGAACTTGTCGTCCACGCGGGCGCGATGTGGCTTGTGCGCAGGCTTTTCCTCAGGCGTCATCTTCTTCTCGGCAGTGGCGATGGTGGTGGCCATAATTCGGCTGTTGGCTCTCGGCGTTTCCGTTGTCGTCGTTGGTCGTTCGTCGTTGGTCGTTCGCCAAAACCACTTGCCCGAACCCGCTGGGTTTGGCCAACGACCAACAGCCAACGACCAACGACCGCTTTTCTGGCTGGGCCGCTAGGATTCGAACCTAGACAAAGTGCTCCAAAGGCACTTGACCTACCATTAGTCGACGGCCCAGAAACCCGGCTCTTGGTTGTTGGTTATTGGCTGTTGGCTTCGAACCACAGGAAAACTTTTGCCAACAACTAACAACCAACAACCAACAACCGCTTCCAATATTGCCGCCGCGTCAACGTCCTCGTCACTACCGCTCGCGTCCCGCTGCGCTCAAGCTTTTTCGCTGCGGCAACGGCTTTTTCGCGCGACTCGAACAAACCGTAGATCGCCGAGCCTGAGCCGGAGAGCGATGCATACTTCGCGCCCGCGCGTTCGAGCACACGCTTGACCTCGCGCAATTCGGGATACTGCGGAAAGACGACTCTTTCGAAGTCGTTCTCAATCCCGGTTCGGACAAGGTCGAGCAGTAGGTTCTCGGCCCGGCCTCCAGCCCTGCTGGAGACACCGGCTGCGCGGCTCGAACCTTCCGAAGCCGCACTCAGCCACGCGGAAAGCTCACGGCTGAACAGTGACATTCTATCGGAGGGAGCAGGATTTTTCAATTTCAAGTCGCCACTGGCGGGAAGGGCACGGCTTTCAGCCGTGCCGTAAGGCTCTTCTTGCGCTCGAACGGCACGACTGGAAGGCGTGCCCTTACCGGTCGTGCCTTCGCGGGCGAGGGTGCCCGCGCCACAGAGTCGATCCCAATCCGCAAATGCTTTCGGCGTTGAAACCGCGATCTCCGGCAGCGCAATGACGCACGGCATCGCCAACAAATCCGGCAGCGGATAGACTTCCTCGCCGCGCCCTACTCCCAACACTGTCCCGCCGATCAGAAACAGCGGCAAATCTGAGCCGACTTCTGCGGCAATCCTCAGTCGCTCGGCTGGCGAAAGCTTCTTCCCAGTCGCCCGCTCCAGTCCAAGCAGCGCAACAACCGCATTCCCCGAAGCGCCTCCCAATCCACCCTGGACCGGCAACCTTTTCTCAATCTCGATAATGATTCGCCCGCGCAGCTTCAGGGCCGCAGTTGTTAATTCGGTAACTTGCCAGCAGGTGTTCGTCGAGTCGGTCGGAACTCGATCATCCTCACACCGAATCTCGACTCCCGAACCTCGCTCGACTGAAACCCGAATCACATCGTGCAGCGCGATGGTCTGATACACGGTGCGCAACTCGTGGAACCCGTCCCCACGCAGCTCGCCAATGCGCAGCCCGAGATTGATCTTCGCAAAGGATGGAATCTCTACCGTCATGCCCGACTGATTAAATCACAACCACACAGTGTGGCGCGGACCTGCCCTGAGCGAAGCCGAAGGGGCCCTCGCCCGCGAAGGGACCGGCACAAACCCTTCCTCTTGAGATACATTGATCACGGTTTCCCGGAGGAGTCCTGCTCTCCCGCACCAATGGCGTCGCTCTCATGCTCGGAATGGCACTAGGCCTGGGCACCTTGGTCTTTCGCCTGCCGCCGATGCCCCAGCCAGCGGCCTACCATCAGTTCGCAGATCAGCGGCTATGGCTCAGTATCCCTAACTTTGGGAATGTCGCTTCCAATCTCGGCTTTGCAATTGTCGGCCTATGGGGATTGTGGCTTCTGCTGCACCGGGACACGTTCCAAAATTCTTTCACTGAAATCCGTGAGCGCCGTCCGTACATCGTCGCATTCGTCGGACTACTGTTAACCGCATTCGGCTCAGCCTACTATCACCTGGCTCCAAACAACTCCCGGCTGGTCTGGGACTGCGTGCCGATGACCATCGTCTTCGGATCGCTGATTGCGGTCGTGATTGCGGAGTTCATCAACCTCGAAGCCGGGACCAAACTTCTCCCATTTCTGATCGCGATTGCCGCCGGCAGTGTCCTGCAATGGTATTACGACGAACTGCACGGCCATGGAGACCTGCGGATCTATGCCGTGGTGCAGATTTATTCGGCGCTCATGCTGCTGATGCCGCTCTTGCTGAAGTCCAGGTATTCGCGCCGCATGGACTTTGCAATCGTGTTCGGCTTTTACGCGCTGGCAAAGCTGTTTGAAATGGCCGACAAGTCCATCTTCAGACTTGGCCACCTTGTCAGCGGTCACACCCTGAAACATCTGGCTGCGGCCATGGCCGGATATTGGATTCTTCGAATGCTGGAACGCCGCAAGCCGCTGCTACCCGCAGCCTGAGAGATAGCGGGAATTCATCTGCGCTCCGGTACAATCCCCTTTCATGCGCCGCGCCGCCCTTTTTTACAATCCACTCTCTGGACGACGGAAGAAATATCGGCTGCAGGATGTTGAAGCCGCCGCGTTGGTCCTGCGGAATGCCGGCGTCGAAGTCGAAGTTGATCCCACCCGCGCCGCGTCCGACGCCGCAGCGCAAGTGCGCCTGGCGATTCGTGATGGATTCGACACCATTGTCGCCTGCGGCGGCGACGGAACGATTCACGACGTATTGCAGGGCATCGCGGGAAAAGACGCTGCGCTCGGAGTCATTCCGCTTGGGACCGCGAACGCATTCGCGCACGACCTGCGCCTGCCGATGAATCCGGCTGAAGCCGCAAAAGCTTTGCTGGCAGCGACGCCGCGCAAAATTGCAGTCGGCCGCATCGACTTCCGCAACTTCAATAACCTTCCGGCGTTCCGGTATTTCACGGTCGCTGCCGGCGGGGGGGTGGACGCACACCTCTTCTATAACCTCAACCGCCTGATCAAAGACCGCATGGGAATGATGGCGTATTACAGCAAGGCGACGCATCTGTGGCTCACCCACCGCATGCGCTATTTCGAGGCGGAATTCTCCAGCAATGGCGGCGCTTCGTTGAAAGAAGCGCGCCTGTCGGAAATGCTCGCCGTGCGAATCAACTATTTCGGAGGCATTCTGCGCGAGCTGGCTCCTGGCGCATCACTCGCTCGCAACGACATGCGTTTAGTGCTGTGCCGGACAGGAAATCGCGCGCTGTATCTTGCTTACGTATTTCGCGGAATGCTGGGACTGTCGCACGGTGTTCCCGGAATCGAGCTCGCCCACGCCGATCAGGTCACCTGCCGCAATATACCGGGTGAAAAAGCGGAAAAGATTTACGTGGAGGCAGACGGGGAGTTGCTCGGGCGCCTGCCGATGACGCTCTCCATGGTGCCCGACGCCCTGAGCGTTCTGGTGCCGCAAAATCATCCGCTGCTGAGCAGTGGAAAGTAAAGACTCGACCGGTTAACTGCCTTCCTTCGGCAAAACAAAAGTGAGCACCCGTTGGTCCCGCAGTTCAGGCATCAGGTCACGGTTCGATGTGTGTTAAAAGATTGGTTTGGAAGCCATCACCCACTTCCTGGCAGGCGCAGTCCTGGCCCGTGCCGGATTCAACCGCAAATCGGCGCTGGTGACTGCGACCATGACGCTCGCCGCCGAAGCGCCTGATCTTGATGTGCTGGGAATCATCAAAGGGCCGGTCTTCACCTTCGCCCACCATCGCGGCTTCACGCATTCGTTCTTGGGTCTATTTATGGTCTCGGCGCTCGTGGTGGGATTCATGTACTGCGTCTGGCGCTTGCGCGGCCGCAAAACCAACATCCCGTACTTGCCCCCAAGATGGGGGTTGCTGTTTCTGTTCGCCTATATCGCAGGTCTGAGTCACATTCTGCTCGATTTCACGAACAGCTACGGGGTGCGGCCCTTCTGGCCGCTCTGGGAGGGATGGTATTCGTGGGACATCGTGTTCATCATCGAACCCGCACTCTACATCATTTTCGCGGCCGCACTGGTCGCGCCGGTACTCTATTCGCGAGGCAAACCGCTTCCACACGGAAGACGTGAAGCAATCATCGGCCTGATTGCCATCACCATTTTCTACGCGGTTCGCGATTACGAACATCGCAAAGCGGTGAACTCTGTTCAGGCAATGCACTTCAATCTGCTAGCGCCGGAACGGGTTTCCGCTTATCCATATTTCTGGAATATCTTTCGCTGGTATGCGGTCGCCGAGACCAGCGACTTCTTTGCGACCTCGGACCTCGATTTACGCACCGGCAAACTGGATATGCGGGAACTGCGGTTCTATCACAAGCGCCCTGACACCCCCGCAACCATCGCCGCCAAGCGGTCCTACGCCGGACGAGTCTATCTCGACTGGGCAGAGTATCCGTGGATCTCGCAGTCCGTTACAGGAACAAACACGGTGGTTTACCTGAAAGATCTACGCTTCGACTATCCGGCGAGGCGCGGGACCGGGACTCTCTCCTGCACAGTCGAACTCGATGGCAATTTTCACGTAGTTGGAGAACTGATGGGCCGGAGACGGCAGAGCCCGCCGATCGATTAATCAGCGCATTTCGCGCAGTTCCGCTTTGCGCGCTTCGAGCGACTGCTCAAGCAATCGCCAGTCGGCTTCAACCTGTCGCTTCGACACTCTTGCCGGTTTGGCTTTGAGTTCCTGCTCGATACGGGTCAGCAGCATGTCCTGAACCAACTCAGGCGGCGAAGCCAGTCGAAGAACATTCTCCCGGCTCAAACCGACCTGCACGGCGTTGCCATTCCAATCAGCCTGCAGGAATGGCCGTCCTTCGGAATCGAATTGCGGAGCTGCGCTCGCCTGGAAGTCCTTCCAGCCGGAGACACTTTCCTGGCGAATGTCGCGCTTCAAAGAAGAAGCGGATTCGAGGTAGGAACGCCGCTGCTCTTTCGTAAGCGGCGGATCACGGCGCTGCCATGGATCAGACATCGCCGAAATTGCAATGGTCGAATCAGAGATCGTCGAATCAAAAACCATCGCATTTTTTGTAGGATCGAAGCGCCATCCTGCCCAATAGGCCGTTTCTACTCCTGCGACCAGCACGGGATGGAACAGCAGCACCGGCGTCACATATTTTTTCGCCAGCACAACCGACTCAATGACTCCATGCACCGGCTTGCTGCGCTTGAGCCCCGGCACCTGCGGAATAACAAAAACCGTCATCTGCATCTCTGGGTGATGTTTGGCCGTGTGCACCAGCGACTTCGCCACCTGCTTCGGCGTCGTGACTCCCAAGTCGCCAATCACGCTGCGGTGTGTCGCGTGGGGATAGTAGAAGTTGATGATCTGCTTAACAAAATCCGCGCAGTTACGGTTCAGGAGCTTATAGGCTTCCTCATTCGGAGCGGAATTCAGAATACGAATCAGTTCATCATCCTGCTCCGGACGCGTGGCGATGCGGAAGGCGTATAGGGTGCGGTCGTATGCAGAACCTGCGAGCTGATTCGATGACGCTTTAGGCCCGATTTCGCCGGCCACATCGGCCAGATTGTTACTCAAATATTCATCGCGGAGAAACTGCACCAGCTTCGCGTCAACGTAAAGCGGAACGTCGCCCGGCTCCTTAACCGCATACAGATACGGAATTAGAGGCACGGCAATCCAGTCGCGTCCACCGATGTGGTGATAGCGGCTGATAACGACGCCGTTTTCCCCGCCACGGCACCGGCGCAACTCCGTCGGGGTCTCCGCGCACACCCGTGACAGATAAACTGCCGTGTGCCCGGTACCGGCAAAACTGCCGTCATAGCTGTAGGGCTCCTCAAGCAGGAGCGTGGCCTGGGCCTGAAGCTGAGTTGAAAGCCCCCAGACCAGAGCTATCACCATGAAAACACAGCATGTAATATTTCGAAACACCATTCACACCTATGAGCTGATTCTATGAAACCCCGCTGAAGAAGACTTGTTCCGGAAGGGTTAAGTTGCTGTGGCCTAAAGTAATCGGGGGGACAGCTTAGTTTCGAGTTTCGGGTTTCGAGTTTCGGGAGTTCTGCTACTTGAATTGCTCGGTGAACTCGTTGACCTGACGCTTGAGGTCGGCAACTTCTTGTCTAAGCGCAGAAACTTCGCCCTCAAGGTTCGCAATGCGCTGATCATCGGAAGTATGAACACGAGATCGCGCGACAACTGGCTCACTTTCAATTGGGGGAACCTCTCCTGAAAATAAGTGCATATAGCGCGACTCCTTCGTGCCCGGCTGTCTCGGCAAGACTGCGACCAACGAAGGCTCCCGCTCCATCAATCTCTTCAGCGTGGCTTCGACGTCGTCCAGCGCCTCGAAGCGGTACATGCGTTCGGTGCGTCCCCGGAGTTCGCCCGGAGTCTGTGGCCCGCGCAACAACAAGGCGCAGACCACAGCAATTTCGCGACGGTCGAAGTTGAATACTTCCTGCAAGCGGTGCTCGTATTTGGTTACGCGGCTGTCGGCGCCGCCTGCCGGGCCCGCCATGCGTTTCTCTTGCAAGGAACTCAACGCCTGCCGGACTGATGCTTCATCGAGCGTCATCACCGGTTCGCGATTGTTCTTCTGATTACAGGCATTCACCAGCGCATTCAGCGACAAGGGGTAGTAATCCGGCGTAGTGATGTCCTTCTCGATGAGTGCGCCGAGCACGCGGACTTCGATTTCGGTGAGCTTGTTCATTTATCTGGCGGCTGCGGAGCTTTTGAGAGATGCCTCAGTTGTTCGAGATCACTGCTTCGCCCGGTCGCTTCTTTGTTCACAATCAGGTGCTTGAGCGAAATGAACTGGGTTGGAACTCCAAAAATGCTTGCTTCAAGGCGGTTCTGCCAAGCCGAGGGGAATTCAACACCCGTAATTTGCGTGAGAATGTCGATACGAACAGGTGCAAGGCCAAGCTGGTACACGACCGATCCGGAGGAAAAGGAGTGTTCCTGTATCCCGTCTGAATCGAGCGGAGCGCCAAATTCGTTCAGTGCCCTGAACAAGCGAACCGAGTTCTCGGGCGAAGGTTCTACCCAAATGTCCAGGTCTTTCGTGTAGCGCGGCTCGGTGTACTTCATTACCGCGTAACCGCCTACGATCAGGTAGCGCACCTCAAATTTTTTTAAAGACTGTAACAGTTCTTTGAAATGTGGGTTTTCTGCCATATTTGAGTTCTTCGGCTAGCTTGACCATCTCCCATGCTGCTGAGAAAATGGCTTCGTCCCCCTGTTCCTGCCAAAACTGAATGTCGAAGCTGCGATCGGGGAACTGACCCTTCACAAGGCGGGTTTTCCACGGCGAATTAGAAGTTTCGCGGGACATTGAGCGGTACACTTTTCAGCTATCAAATGATATATCGTCCGTTCGCGAGTTTGTATTCCATCCGACTATGGTCTGCGTTTCTTTTGATTCGACTTTTGAACAGATTTCTTGCCCCAAGGACACACGGGCACAGGAAAACCGAATTTGGTTTTTCTGTGTCCCTGTGTCTCTATGGTGAAAAAGACTTGCTCAGTCGGTTCCCGTTCGCTCGTCGGGAGAATCCAGCTCTTTCGGCATCTCGATGACCGGCTCGGCGCTTTTTTCCAGCAGTTCGCGGAGAACCGTGGCGTCTTCACGGCTGGCTTCGGATTTCTCTTTAAATCGGTTGGCAAGCCGTGGCCGCTTGTTCATCATGGATCGCGAAGCCAGCCGGTTTGAAAATTCCGCATGCTCCTCAAGCGCCCGGATGGCCGCCCATAACGCCTTTTCCACCGCGAGATTCTGGTCGGCGTGAAGGCTCTCAGGCGAATAAATGTGGCCCACACGGCAGCGGAAGCGCACCAGATCTCCTTCTTCCACCTCCTCTAGAACGCCGTTGCACTGCGGACATGAATAGGTCTGGCCTGTGGGTTTCACGCTCCTTGAGTGGTTGAGCAACTCCGGCCCTCTCTCAGCATGCTCGGATGCCACGCTCACCAGCTTTGGGCCAATCTCCGAAGCCGGTAAGACAAAATCGATATCGGTGCTCGCAATCGCGCTTTCTGGCATGGACGATGCCACCGCGTCGTTTGGGTCCTGCACGATGGCGGTTCCACCCCGTTCCTTGATGAATGCCAACCCGGCTGAACCATCATCCAGGTTGCCTGTGAGAATGACTCCAACCACTCGCGAGCCATAGGCGATAGCTGCCGAGCGAAATAAGGGATCGATTGCCGGCCGATGGCGATTTTCGCGCGGCCCGGGCCACAAACGCAATTTTCCGCGTTCCACCATGAGATGGTAAGCTCCGCCCGGCGCGAGATAAATGCGTCCGGGCAGGATTTCTGCATTGTGAAAACCATAGATCACCGGCAATTTGCTGCTGCGGTCAGGATTTCCGGGAGCACACCGGGGCTGTCTTCGCTGGTGTGTAACACGATAAACAGGGAAGCCTGGAAGTCCCATGGAAGTGAGGCCAGGATGGTTTGGATCGCGTCAATTCCGCCGGCCGATGCTCCAATGACGATAATGTCACGGTGTGCCATGAGATACGCTCCGGGTGGGTTGGATGCCTGAATGCCAACGCGCGAGCGCACCTTGAAATTGGCCGTCAGTCATCACGCGTCACGCTTCTGATCGCAAACCGAACGGAGCAAAGGCGCAACCACTACATTCCTTAAGCGACTCCGGTGCTGATGTTCTGAACCGATTCCTGAAGCCTGACGTTGACCAACTTCTCTGCATCACGTTAAAATGACTGAGTTTGCCTGTACTTGCCCTCTTCTGGGCGGTCGTTGCCAGATCGCCGGCGCCGAAACAGCAAGCACCAGATCAATAGATAGTCCTCTGAGCCAAGTGGCTGGATTAGCCTGCCCGCGATGAGGGCGCATGGAGACGAAGCTATGTACGCGGTCATTCGCGCCGGTGGAAAACAATATCGGGTCGCGCCGGGAGATGTAGTGCGCCTGGAGACGCAGAGCGCACAGGATGGGAAAGTCCAGTTCGGCGATGTGCTCGCGATTTCCGGCGGTGACGGTCAGATTTCAAAACCGCAAGAAGCGCTCGTGAGCGGCGAAGTCCTAGGTGAGGGACGTGGCAAGAAAGTTCTGGTCTTCCACTACAAGCGCAAGAAGCAGTACAAAAAATTGCAGGGACATCGGCAGCCGTTCACCGCGGTCCGCATTACTGAGATCGCTTTCGACGGCCAGAAGTTCACCGCGCCCGAGCTTCCGAAGAAAGAAGCGAAACCGAAGAGGGCTTCGCATGCTGCGGAAGCCTCTGAAGAAAAGTCAGCCAAACCGAAAGCAACTGCGAAGAAGAAGGCTGCTCCCAAGAAGAGCGCGGGCAAGAAGGCAGCACCGAAGAAGAAGTAGCACAAGGTCCCACAGTTCGCGGGTAATTCGCTTCATAGATTTGTTAATTGAAATTGATGAGAGCCGACAGCTGATAGCTGGGATTTAAGCTAGAAGCTAGAAGCTAGGAGCTGATTTATGGCCCACAAAAAGGGATTAGGCAGTTCACGAAATGGCCGCGACTCGAATTCGCAGCGGCTGGGTTTCAAAGCCTTTGGCGGACAGATTGTGCCAGGCGGCACCATCATCGTCCGTCAGCGCGGCACGCGGGTAAAGCCGGGACTCAACGTCGGCCGCGGCAAAGACGACACCCTCTTCGCCAAGATCAGGGGCAAGATCATCTTTAAAGACCGCGGCTCGATGGGCAAGTTCGTCATGATTAAGCCGGTCGAAGCGAAGTAGGCTTCTGGGGGCGGGCGATTCGCCCGCCAGTATTCAAATTCTCGCTTACTCCTTTCAGACATCCACGTCCAAACTTGTGTAGAGTTTCCGGGCGTGGAAAATCCCAATAAAAAATCGTTTTTCAGCCCTCTACGGGGCGCATTTGTTCTTCTGCTGATCGCACTTTTTCTCGAGCTTATTTTCTCCATCCGCCAGGAGACCCAAACCTGGGACGAAGCCTGCCACATCTTTGCCGGCTATAGCTATTGGACCCGCGGCGATTTCGGGATGAACCCGGAGCATCCGCCGTTGCTAAAGCTGCTTGCTACAATCCCGCTATTGCCGATGAGCTTGAAAGTGCCCGAGCACCCAGGCATGTTCTCCAAAGAACAAGACTTCACCACCGCCGCCGATTTCGTTTACAGCAATGATGCCGAAAAGATTCTTTTTCGTTCCCGTGCTTCCGCGGCAGGCCTGACTATCCTTCTCGCGTTGATCGTGTTCTTTGCCGCGCGAGAGATGTTTGGGAACAGCGCTGCGCTGATCGCTCTGACAACTCTCGTGTTGGAACCAACCATTTTGGCTCACGGCGCTCTGGTCACGACCGACGTGGCCATGAGCTGCTTTCTGTTTGCAACGGTGTTTGCGTTTTATCGCTACATGAAGCGGCCGAGTTGGTCAGCACTTACGCTCACGGGCGTTCTGGCGGGGCTGGGTCTGGCCGCAAAGCATTCTGGGATTCTGATTTTCCCAATCTTGATTCTTCTTGCGGCAGGTGAGCTCTTGATCTCTGTTGAACGTCGCTCCCCGCAAGCCATACGCCTTGTGCGGGCGCTCGTCTCGATCTCGGTCATTGCGGTGATTGTGCTCTGGGCCTCATACGGGTTTCGCCTGCATCCTCGTTCGGGAGTTGATGCGTCCGCTCGCGTCGAACAATATGCGTCCAGACTCCACCATCCCATGCAAGCGCAGATGATTCAGACTTTCGCAAAGTGGCACTTGCTTCCAGAGCCTTACCTTTACGGCCTGGCCGATGTCGGCTTTACGGCTGATTTCAGCCACACCTATTTGCTTGGCAAAATCTATCCGCACGGGGTCTGGTATTACTTCCCGATTGCTTTTGCGATCAAGGCGAGTCTGGCGCTCATGCTCTTACTGCTGCTGGTACCGCTTGCGCTATGGCGGGGTTGGGCTGAGCATCGCCGGGAAATTCTGTTCCTCACAATTCCCGCGGCAATTTATCTCGCGGTCGCCATGGCATCGAGGATGAACATCGGCATCCGCCACATTCTTCCGGTTTTCCCGTTTCTTATTGTGCTTGCCGGATGGGCGGCAGCAACGCTTATCCAGCGACGCCGCACTTGGGCCTACGTTGTGGTTGCGGTCCTGCTGTTCGATGTCATCTCTTCACTGCGGGCTTTTCCGGTTTACATTCCGTATGCGAACGAACTCTGGGGAGGAACGGCCAACACTTACAAATATCTGAGCGACTCGAATGCCGATTGGGGTCAGCAGCTGAAATCGATCAAGAAGTATGTTGACGACCGCGGCATCAAGGATTGCTACTTCGCCTATTTCGCCGAGGTTGTTGCCGATCCCGCTTACTACCGCATCCCTTGCAAGCCGCTCACCACGATTGCTTCAGTCTGGCTGCAGCCCTGGATCGACGTTCCTTCGCATGTGGACGGAACTGTGTTCATTAGCGCCGGCGTGCTTTCGGGCTACGAGTTCGGACCAGATGTTCTGAACCCGTATGATCAATTCCAGAGAATTCGTCCGACTGCCGTGATCGAACACGGCGTTTTCGTATTCGATGGACACTTCGATATTCCCCTTGCCTCGGCATTGAATCATGTCACCCGCTCGCAATTGCTGGCAAAGCAGAATCGTCTCGACGATGCTGTCTCAGAAGCACGGCTGGCGGTTTCAATTGCTCCGGATGCATTTCAGACTGAGTCAGCCCTCGGATATCTGCTGCTGCAAACGAAACAGCCCGACGAGGCCCACGATCATCTGCAAAGGGCGCTGACACTGGCGCAAAGCGTCCATCCCGAGTTCCGCGACGAGTGGACGGTACCAGGATTGAAAGCTGCGCTCGGCCAGTAGCGCTGAGCCTCAGCGACCTCAAGCCGATATACTCATGATTGTCGTCGTACGTCGTTCGTCGTACGTCGTCCGCTAAATCCAACGCCGGCGGCTGAGTGCTGCACTGACTTAGGTTTTGCGAACGACGTACGACGAGTTCCCCATGTTCATCGACGAAGCCACAATCCGCGTAAAGGCCGGCAACGGCGGTAACGGATGCGTCGCATTCCGCCGGGAGAAGTTCGTTCCCCGGGGCGGGCCTTCGGGCGGCGATGGCGGCAAAGGCGGCAACGTCATCATGGAATCGAGCGAGCGCCACAATACGCTCGTGCATTTCCGCTTCAATCCGGAGTACAAGGCCGAGCGCGGGCGTCATGGCGAGGGATCGAATAAAACTGGACGTGAAGGGGAAGACGTCCTGCTGAAAGTCCCGGTTGGAACAATTGTTTACGACGCCGAGTCCGGTGAAAAGGTACACGACTTCTCGAATCCTGATGATCGCATCGTAATTGCGCGAGGCGGTCGCGGCGGACGCGGCAACGCGCAGTTCAAGACCTCCACGCACCAGGCTCCACGCGAGCACGAAGACGGCCGGCCCGGGGAAGAACGCACTCTCAGGCTCGAGCTGAAACTACTCGCCGATGTCGGACTGGTCGGTTATCCGAACGTGGGCAAGTCCACGCTGATTTCGCGAATTTCGGCCGCACGCCCCAAGATCGCAGATTATCCTTTCACAACGCTCGAGCCTAACCTGGGAGTTGTTGCCGTCGGCGAACCGCCGCATGAGACCAGCTTCGTGGTTGCCGATATCCCTGGACTGATCGAGGGCGCGCACGAGGGCGCCGGACTGGGCACGCAATTCCTGCGTCACATTGAGCGCACCCGCCTGCTGGTCCATCTCGTCGATGTTTCCGATTCAAGCGGGCGCACCGACCCGGTAAAGGATTTCGAGGTCATCATGAGCGAGTTAAGCAGCTTCGGCGCAGGCCTCGAATCAAAGCCGATGGTTTTGGCTGCCTCAAAGTGCGATGTTGCCAAAAAGACCAAGCTGACCAAGCTGAAACGCTTCGCTAAGACGCGCGGCCTGGATTTGTTTCCGATCTCAGCCGTCACCGGGGAAGGCTTGGAGAAGCTGAAATATGCGTTAGCTTCCAAAGTAGAGGAAATTCGAAACCGAGCGGCGCAGACGCTTACCAGCGGCCCTGCGGACGACGGACAGCGGACGACGAACGACGCGCTTTTAGCCAACGACCAACAACCAACGACCAACGACGGTTCTCGATGAACATCGGCCTCTTCGGCGGCACTTTCGATCCCATCCACAAAGGCCATCTCGCGCTTGCGAGCGCAGCACGGGAGCGTTGCGAACTGGGCAAACTTTTTTTCGTCCCAACCAATGTGCCGCCACACAGAACGGCGCAGCCGGTAGCCTCATATTTCCATCGTTATGCCATGACAGCGCTGGCGACACAAAACGAGAAAGCATTCGTCGCGTCCCTGCTGGAAGCGCCAGGCGAGTTTGTCATTCAGGACAAGAAAAACATCAAAGCCAGCGTGGCCTCTGTGCCGAATTACACCATTGACACCATTCGCAAGCTGAAGCAATCGCTCAAGAAAATCGATCGCCTGTTCTTTCTCATTGGGATAGACGCGTTCAAAGACATCGCGAAGTGGCGGGAGGCGGAGGCGCTGTTCTCGGAATGCGAATTCATCATCGCGAGCCGACCGGGGTTCTCGCTGGCTGATGTCGCCGGCGCGTTGCCGGAAAAATTTCGCCCGCGGGCGGAAGTGACCAAACCTTTTGCGAAACAGCCGGCGGCTGGCGATCTCGTTTTGTCTGGCGTCACATTACATTTGCTGGACAACGTAAATGTGAAGGTCTCAGCGACGGAAGTGCGCGCAGCCGTAAAGGCCAAGCGGCCCATCAAGAAATTCGTTCCCGAAAGTGTGGAAGAATACATAAAGAAGGAAGGATTGTATTCTGGTTAGTCCGGCATGCTCGGGCGAGGACCGTGCCCCACAAACGACTTTGAATGAAAAATACCGTTCTCAAGAAGCAAGTCTCTGAAGCCATCTCCGCCTGCCTCGACAAGAAAGCCGAAGAGTTAAGCCTGCTTGAACTCGAGCAAGGCTCAGGCGCGTTCACGGATTACTTCGTCATTTGCAGCGGCACGAATCCGCGCCAGGTACAGGCTATCTCTGATGAGGTCGAACTCCGGCTGAAGCGCAGCGGCGTGTATCCCAACAACATTGAAGGTTACAAGCAGGCAGAATGGGTCCTGATCGACTACGTCGATTTCGTAGTCCACATTTTTTCCGAGTCAGCGCGGCGCTATTACGATCTGGAGCGCCTCTGGAAGTCGGCAAAGAAGGTAGACCCCAAGGAACTCCTCTCAAAGCCGCGGAAGCGGGCCGCTCCTCGGGCCGCAGTGCGCAAGCGCGCCTAACGTCAACAGCCTTTAATCGCAGAGTTCGCAGAGTTCGCAGAGAAAACAAAAGGCGCCGCAGATTTCGCCGACATCGCGGTTAAATCTAAGGCTAACTTGAGATGCGCAAGAAAGATCCGCGTAAATTCGCGTGATCCGCGGCGCCCTGTTGTTTTTTCCTTGCGAGCTCTGCGATCTCTGCGGTTAAAAGCTTTTGCATTTACTATCTGACCAAGTGAAGCTCACTGTCGCATGGATCGGTAAGACCAAGAATGCTGCCGTCCAGTCTCTCGCCGACGACTACCTGAAGCGATTAAGGCAGTATGCAGATGCAGACGGGATCTCACTCAAACATGAAGCCGCGCTCCTGAAGCTCTGCGGCCGCGACGGCCGGAGCACCCGGCGATGGCTGGTCTTGCTCGATTCCCGGGGCAAGCACCTTTCATCCGAGGAACTGGCGCAATTCATCCGCCGCCATCAAGAGAGCAACCCTGTCCCACTGGTGTTTGCCATCGGTGCCTCGGATGGTTTCAATGACGAGGTGCGCGCCCAGGCAGACTTCGTGCTCTCGTTAGGCCGCATGACTTTGGCCCATGAACTTGCGCGCGTGGTCCTGATCGAGCAACTGTATCGGGCGTTCACCATCCTGAAGGGGCATCCGTACCATCTGGGGCACTGAGTTTCCCTCCGCACAAATCGTACTTCTGTGACGTTTCCCTTCCCCGGCGCGGGCCGTACATTGTGTTCGCTCCCCTAGGAGATC
Organism: Acidobacteriota bacterium; assembly: GCA_046735175.1. Classification (GTDB taxonomy): domain Bacteria; phylum Acidobacteriota; class Terriglobia; order Terriglobales; family Acidobacteriaceae; genus Gp1-AA145. Next base: position 16,756 of record JBKPSP010000060.1, on the reverse strand, counting down.
CATGCGCGACCCGCTCGAAGTATTGCGCCGCAAAGAAGCCGAACTGCAACAACTGCAGGAAGAGGTCGAAGCCCTGCGAATTGCCGGCGAACTTCTGTCTGACCGGAAGACAGACGGCATCAAGCCCAAGAACCGCGGCAAAATCCTGCAAATGCCGGCAATCTCGTAAGATTCGCTGCGGATGAAAACTCAGAAAATCTCATTTCACCACAGAGACACAGAGGCACAGAGAATTTTTGTGCAATTGAGTCATGGAATCATGGATACAGATCTAATTAATTTGACGCCCAAATCATTCAATTTCTCTGTGACTCTGTGTCTCTGTGGTGAATCGAAGTAATCATTTTTCGGTAAACTCCTCTCAGTGTCCTTCACCGATCAACTTGGTTTCACCTTTAGGGCCCCCGACCGCCGCATATGGGCGGTGCGCGATCTGGTTTCAGCCGCACGCACCCATCTGGAGCGTGAGTACAGCGATATTTGGGTGGAAGGGGAAATTTCCAATTTTCGCGCCCAGGACTCGGGGCATCTCTATTTCACGCTGAAGGACCGTGATGCCCAGATTCGCGCCGTAATGTTTCGTACCCAGGCACGCCTGCTCCGGTTTCGCCCGGAGAATGGCATGCAGATCATTCTTCGCGGCCGGGTAACGGTTTATGAAGATCGCGGAGACTTGCAACTCTTGGCTGAGTATCTGGAGCCGAAGGGCGCGGGCGCGCTGCAGATCGCGTTCGAGCAACTCAAGGCCAAGCTGGAAGGCGAAGGGCTTTTCGATGCCGCGCGCAAGAAAGCGATTCCCGCCCTGCCGCGCTGCATCGGACTGGTAACTTCGCCGCAGGGAGCCGCGCTCCGCGACATTCTCAACATCCTTCGGCGGCGTCACCATTCCGCGAGTGTGCTGATCTTTCCTGCTCAGGTGCAGGGAGAAGCCGCCGCTTTGGACGTCAGTGCCGGCGTGAAGTATTTCAATCGCGCAAAAAATGTCGACGTGATCATCGTCGCTCGCGGCGGAGGATCCGCGGAGGACCTCGCCGCTTTCAATCACGAAGGACTGGCACGCGCGATCGCTTCATCGCAGATTCCCATCATTTCCGCCGTGGGGCACGAAACCGATTTCACCATCGTTGATTTCGTCGCCGATTTGCGCGCACCTACACCGTCCGCGGCCGCCGAGTTGGTCATTCGCTCACGCCAGGAGATTGAAGATCAGGCCGAGTCTCTGCGCATGCGGCTGGCGCGCGCGATTCGTTATCGCTTGCTGATGGCCAGGCAGACGCTGACGCAGGCCGCGCAGCAGGGCGCATTCGCGCGCATGATGGACGGCATCAACCAGCGCCAGCAGAAGCTGGATGATCTCACCTACCGGCTGGAGAAATCTCAACGCAGGCTGATCGAGCAGAACCGGCGGCGCTGGGAGCGGGCCTCGGCTGCGGTTCGTCACTATGATGCACGCCGCGTGCTCGCCGGAATGGGCAAGGACCTCGCAACCCAAACCGCCAATCTCGGGGCGGCAATGCGCAACACCCTGCTCGTGCACAAATCGCGTCTCGAACGCCTTGGGCTTCAACTTCAGGCGCTATCGCCGGTTGCCATACTTGAGCGAGGTTACGCCCTGGTTTTCGACTCGAGCGGGAATCTGGTCAAGGACACGCGTCAAGTCGCAATCGGAGACGAGGTATCGGCAAGGCTGGCACAGGGAACATTGACGGCAAGGGTCGAAAAGAAAAGTTAGGGGCTTCGTCGTACGTCGTACGTCGTTCGTCGTTCGTCGTTCGTCGAACGCTAATACCTGTGGACGCAAGCCAACGAGCGACGAGAGCCCCACAAGGGTGCAATGTTTTGGCGAACGACGGACGACGTACGACGAGCTTCCCCCTGCATTACAATGTCCGTGAAAGCTTGCCTGGAGCGCGCTGCTGCTGACTAAGAGGTCGGATTGATACACGCTACCGGAGCCTGGCCACACTTCACGATGATCTCGGTCATCGACATTCTGGTCGTGGCCTTCCTAATTTACGAGTTCCTGGCGCTGATCAAAGGCACTCGCGCCGCGCTCATTCTGGTTGGCGTCACAGTAATCGCGATTGCGGTTTACTTCCTCAAACTGGAAGGACTGATTACGCTGACGTGGATCGTCAACCACGTCCGGCCTTATGCTTTTATCGCCCTGGTCATCGTCTTTGCACCGGAGATCCGGGAAGCTTTAGCGCGCCTCGGCAGACGGCTGACGATGGCACGCTCGTCCAGTGCCGAGTCTGACGCGTATGACGACATCGTGCTGGCGGCGAATCTGTTCTCTCAGAACCAGACCGGCGCGCTGATGGTGATCGAGCGCGAAATTGGTTTGCGAACGTATGTTGAAAGCGGCGTCGCGCTCGAAGCCCGGCTCTCGTACGATCTGCTGGCCACAATTTTCCGTCCCAGTGCTCCCCTGCACGACGGAGCCGTCATCGTTCATGGCGATCGCGTCGCCGCCGCAGCCTGCTTCCTGCCGCTTTCCATGAATCCCGGCCTTTCCACGCAACTGGGAACGCGACACCGTGCAGGCGTTGGCATTACCGAAGAGACGGACGCCATTGCGGTGATCGTTTCAGAAGAGACGGGCAGCATCAGTCTCGCCGTGGCAGGCGCGATCGAGCGTGACCTGACGGTCGATCAACTGCGCGAGCGCATGGGCCAGCTTTTGCGCAAATATGTTCCCCCGACGGTCTTGCCCACGCCAATAACCAATGGCGGAGGGATCCTGGACGAATCAGAAGACGAGGTACCATTACGCACCACCGAGCAGGAGCCCGGAGCGCGAAGATGAAAGCGGGCGATTTTTTCCATCGTTATATACGCCACAATCTGGGACTGAAGATTGTGTCCCTGGCGCTTGCCTATGGATTGTGGTATCTCGTGGTTACCGGCAAACTCAACTGAGCCGCACTCCGGCTACTTTCTTTTCACAGCGAATTTCGGTTAGATTGTGCAAACAAACATGCCGGCCACGACGTCATCTCAAGAACGCAAACTCTTTGGAACCGACGGTATTCGCGGCGTTGCGGGCCAGTTCCCGTTGACCGCCGAGAGCACATTCGTGATCGGACGCGCGCTCGGTCACGACCTGCTGCGGACAAACCCTCGCGCCCGGGTGATCGTCGGCCAGGACACGCGCGAATCCAGCCCTTGGATCGCGGACCGCCTCACAGCGGGCCTGGCTTCGCTAGGGGTCGAAGTCCACAGCGCAGGCGTGATCACCACGCCCGGAGTTGCGTATCTTGCGCGCTCTCGCAAGTTCGATGCCGGCGTGGTTATCTCGGCCTCGCATAATCCGTGGACCGATAACGGCATCAAGGTCTTTTCTGGAGACGGCTTTAAGCTGCCGGATTCCCACGAGCTCGGAATTGAGCAGGAGATATTTGCGTTGCTGGACAATCCTCGCGTTCCTGCCGACTTGCCGGGGCCGGCATCACTTCCCGGTGAGCATGGATTGCGGGCGGCGTATATCAGTTGGTTGGCGAGCACGGTCAGCACAGAACTCTCCGCCCTGCGCGTCCTGGTGGATTGCGCGAACGGCGCCGCGACCGCCGAGGCGCCCGAGTTGTTTCGCTCCTGCCGAGTACAGGCCACATTCATTCACTCCGCTCCGGACGGCAAGAATATCAATGAAGGCTGCGGCGCGCTGCATCCTGAAACCGTAGCCAAACAGATCCAGTCGTCGAAGCAGTTTGACCTGGGTGTAACTTTTGACGGCGACGCCGATCGCGCGCTTTTCAGCGATGGCTCCGGTCGAGTGGTGAATGGCGACGCTGTGTTGCTGCTTGCGGCCCGCGACATGAAGGCGCGCGGCCTGCTTCGCGGCGACACCATTGTGGCAACCACGATGTCGAACATGGGGCTCGAAATCGCTTTGCGGAACTCAGGCATTCGCATGCTGCGCGCCAACGTGGGCGACAAGTACGTTCTCGAAGAGATGATTAAGACGGGCGCAGTGCTGGGCGGCGAGCAGTCGGGTCACATCATCTTCCGCGACGGCGATGCCACCACTGGCGACGGGCTGATGACGGCTTTGCGTGTAATGGATGTGATGGCCCGCAGCGGGCGTTCGCTGGCCGATTTGCTCAGTGACCTGAAACTGTTCCCACAGCGCATTCAGAATGTACGGGTGCGCGAGAAGGTTCCGTTCGATCAGGTTCCGGCAGTGAAGAGCGGGATCGAAGCGGCGCAGCGGGAGCTCGATGGAAATGGACGGATCGTCGTCCGTTACTCAGGAACCGAGGCGCTGGCGCGGGTCATGGTCGAAGCGGAATCGGAAGAGAAGATGAACGCGCTGACGGAGGGGATTGCGGGAGCGATCAAGGGCGCATTAGGTATTGGGCGCGAGTGATGCGTTGGATCCTACTTTCGGTCTCCTTGCTCTTCGTGATCTCCGGTTATGCATTCCTCTTCACCGGACTTAGCCGCCAATTTCAATTACAGAGCGACATCAACGACAAACTTCCCCAGTCGCAGAAGTTTGAGCCTGTGTTCTGGTCTTTCGGCACGTGGCAGAGATTTCGCAGTCTCGAAGCAAAATTGCTTCCAGACAACGCTCGAAGCAAGAACATCAGAATGATTTCTGTTCTTGGGGTAATCCAGCTTCTCTTAGGAATCCTGCTGGGTGCAAAAGCGCTGTTCCATTGAAACCCTACGAAGCGCCAATCACTCCAAATCCCGCCAATTCTGTCCCACGCCAATCTCCACCAGCAAAGGCACCGCAAGCGGGTGCACGTTCTCCATCTGCTCGCGAACCAACGTGCGCATCGGGTCGAGTTCAGTTTCTGGAACTTCGAAAACCAGTTCGTCGTGAACCTGCAAGGTCATTCGTGACTTCAGGCCTCGTTCGAGAATGGCGGCGTCAATCCGAATCATTGCCAGCTTGATCAGGTCTGCCGCTGTGCCCTGCAACGGAGTATTCACCGCCGTGCGCTCGGCGAATCCGCGCAGGTTGTAGTTCTTGCTGTTGATGTCGGGGATCGGACGCACGCGGCCAAACAATGTCTTCACCTTGCCTTCACGGCGAGTCTCATCGAGCGTGCGATCAATGAACGTCCGCACTCCGTGATACTTCTCGAAGTACGCGTCAATGAACCGCTTGGCTTCGGAAGTATCAATGCCCAGATTTTGCGACAACCCAAACGGTGACAGCCCATACACAATTCCGAAATTCACCACTTTAGCCTGACGACGATGGTCGGGCGTGACCATAAGCGGAGGCACTCCGAAAACCTGGGATGCCGTCAGCGTATGAATGTCGTCGCCGTTTCGAAATGCTTCCACCAGCAATTGATCTTTGGAGTAATGCGCCAGCAGCCGAAGCTCGATCTGCGAATAGTCAGCGGCGAGCAGCACGCACCCCGGGGCGGCTGTGAAAGCGGCGCGGATCTCGCGGCCGAGTTCAGTACGAATCGGAATATTCTGCAGGTTCGGATTCGCCGACGAAAGCCTCCCCGTGGCAGTTCCCGTTTGATCAAATGTCGTGTGCAGACGCCCGGTGCCGGAATTCAGCAAAGCCGGCAGCGCATCGACGTACGTGGATTTCAATTTCGACAGCTGCCGGTACTCAAGCACCAGTTTGGGCGCTTCATGACTCGCGGCAAGTTCTTCGAGGACATCCACAGCAGTTGAGATGGTTTTGCCTTTGCCGTACTTTACCGGCTTCGGCAAATTCAACTTGTTAAAGAGGACGTCGCCGAGCTGCTTCGGCGAGTTGATGTTGAACTCCGAGCCGCAGCAGTCGTAAATCTCCCGACCTTTGGCGTCGATTTCACGTTCCAGCCGCTCGGACATTTTGCCCAGCGCAGCCCGATCAATCGCAACTCCAGCCTGCTCCATGCGCGCGAGCACGGGAACCAGCGGCAGGTCAATCTCGTCGTACAGCTTCAGCAGTCCGCCGTCTTCCACTTCCTTTCTCAACTTCGCAGCCAGGCGCCCAGTCATGTCTGCCGCTTCGGCGAGCGAGCCACCGAGCTTCAAATTGAAGTGCCGGAGCGCGACTTCGGGCAGACCGTGCGCCGAGTAAGTCGGATCGAGAAGGTAGGAGTACAACCGGGTGTCATGCCTGATCCCCGCGATCGGGACCTCGGGCAAGGCGTGCATCGCAGATTTCCAGTCGTGAATCGCTTTGGGTGGCTCTTCACTCGATAGCACATCACGCAACGCGCTGGCCGCCTCGGTTTCAGGAGCGACGGTCATCGCGGAACCAGGAAGAACGGAGAACGCTATGCCCCTGGCCTTAGGCGCGGCCGGCTCGCTCGTAAGAGGAAGCAGTTCGGCCTCATTCTCTTCGTCCGCCTCGGGCTGCTTCGTTTCAGCGCCAGCCTCAATCGCAACCGCAAGGGCTTCGCCCTGAGCCAATGCCTTCAGCATCGACTGAATGTCTTCGGCGGATCTTGCCTCTGAATAATTCCCCGGCTGCGCCTCGACCACCGGCAATAATTCTTTCAACAGCGAAGTGAATTCCAGCTCGGTGAACAACGCGCGCAGCGCCTCGACATCAGGTTCGCCGGCGTGCATCCTGGTCACGTCAAGTTCGATATTCACGTTGCAATCGATCGTGACCAATTGTTTGCTGAGCAGAATCTGGTCGCGATTGTTCTGCAGCGACTCGCGATAAGTTTTGCGTTCCACTTCGGCCGCGCGCTCGAGCGCAGCTTCGAGGCTGCCGAATCTCTGAATCAGTTCGACCGAGCCTTTTTCGCCAATTCCCGGCGCGCCGGGAATGTTGTCGATCGAATCGCCGCGCAGCGCCATGATATCGATGACTCGCTCCGGCGGCACCCCGAGAATTTCTTCGACTTTGGCCGCGTCGGCGATCAGGTTGTCCTTGGGCGGATTCAGCACCAGCACTCGGTCGTTCACCAGTTGGAGCATGTCTTTGTCGCTGGATACGACATAAACACTTCGGCCCTGCGCGACTGCTTTAGTTGCCAAGGTCCCGATTACGTCATCCGCTTCGTACCCGGGAACTTCGAGAATGGGGATTCGATAGGCTTCGAGCGCGCGGCGGATGTATGGAATCTGCTGCGCCAGGTCGCCGGGCATCTCGGTTCGGTTGGCTTTGTACTCCTTGTATTGCTGATCACGGAACGTGGGAGCAGCAACATCGAAAACCGCTGCGAGATACTGTGGCGAAAAATCATCGCGTAATTTCCGCAGCATATTCACGAAGACATAAATCGCGGCGGTCGGCAAACCCTTGCGCGTCGACATGCCGCGCTGCCGCGCCATCGCGTGGTAGGCGCGGAAAATGAACGACATGGCATCGATCAGAAAAAGCCGTTCGGGATCGTGCTGATGAACGAGCTTCGGCCTGGGCTGCTCATCGGCAGGAGAGGCTTCGGCCGGGGCCGTCGAAGATTTGCTCCTTGGGGGCAAGCAACAAGTTTAGCTTAAGCAGCTCTCGAGTTTTGTTGCGTGCAGCTCTGCCTTTCCATATGCTGCCAGTAGACCCGCCAAACAGAGATTTTCAGTATGACGGCGCAGCTTCTTCTCTATTTGTTCGTCATTTTTGTTGCGGCGCGGGCAGTCGGCGGACTGTTCGAGCGCCTCGGCCTGCCTGCCGTTCCGGGTGAGATCCTGGCAGGCGTTGCCCTCGGACCTTACGCGTTGGCCGTTATCCCTTCGAACGATACGCTGCACTCCATCGCTGAGATGGGCGCAATCTTTGTGCTCTTCAGCGCAGGCCTCGAGACCAGTCCGCATGAACTAATACAAGTCAGCAGGAAGGCGCTTGCCGTGTCCGTGGCAGGAGTGATTGCGCCATTCGTGCTTGGATTTGCCTATCTGAAGTTACGTGGCGACCCGACCATAGAAGCGACCTTTGTCGCGGCAGCCATGGTTGCGACCAGTGTCGGGATAGCGGCTAAGGTGATGGCTGACATGAACGTGCTGGCGACGCGCACCGCAAAAATCATTTTGGCGGCGGCGGTTTTCGACGACATTCTTGGCATGGTGGTGCTCGCGGTCGTAGCCGGCTCTGCCTCAGGTGGCGGAGTTCATTGGCTTCATTTGGGCGTGCTGATCGCCGAGGCCGTTGCCTTCGCTGTGTTCATGATGTTTGTCGCTCCAAAGCTTGTTCATCAATTGCATCCGCGGCTGGCTAAATTTTCACGGCAAAATACTTCGCTCACGGTCGCGCTGACGCTCTGTCTTTTATTCTCGTGGCTGGCGGTGCAGATCGGCATGGCCGCAATCGTTGGCGCGTTCTTTGCCGGACTGATGTTTGCCGATTACGCCCCGCAGTGGAACCTGATTCCTCGGGTGGGCGGGATTACCGCATTCCTGACGCCGTTTTTCTTCTTTGATATTGGCGCGCGGTTCGACGCTCACTTGCTCACCAGCAACTTGTTGAAGACGGCGGTTGTCATCTCCGTACTCGCGGTGATCACGAAGGTAATCGGGTGTGGGTTGCCATTGTTACGTGAAGGCTGGTCAACAGTTTTTCAGGTCGGTATCGGCATGACTCCGCGCGGCGAGGTCACGCTGATCATCGCGCTTGTGGGATTGCAGTCAGCCATCCTCAGCCAGTCGGCGTATGGCGTGCTGGTGCTCATGACAGTTGCCACAACCCTGTTCGCGCCGCCGATCCTGAGATATCTCTTCCGCAGCGAAGTGCGCGAAGCAGCACTCAACCGCGGTGCGACGCCGGTGCAGTTATAATCGTCGCCTGAGTTTTCGGTTTTCCAGCGAAGGTTTATGAACTTGAATGGTCGTGTTGCGGTCGTAACCGGAGCGTCCCAGGGCATAGGCCGGGCTTGCGCGCTGAAGCTCGCGCAATGCGGAGCCAGCGTGGCGCTAGTGGCGCGCAACAAGGAGAAGTTAGAAGAAGTCGCGAAGGAGGTATCTGGGAATTCGGCCGCCCGTGTTTTTTCGACCGACGTCGAGAACGAAGATCAAATCAAAGCCACGTTCAAGCAGATCATCTCCGAGTTCGGCAAGATCGACATTCTCGTGAACAACGCGGGCATCACCCGCGACCAGTTGCTCATGCGCATGAAGCGCGCCGACTGGGACGCCGTGTTGAACACCAATCTGACCTCCGCGTATCTCTGCAGCCAGCAGGCAATCAGCTCCATGCTGCGGCAACGCTGGGGACGGATCATCAACATCACGTCAGTGTTCGGGCAGATGGGGCAGGCGGGTCAGGCGAACTACGCGGCATCGAAGGCAGGTTTGATCGGGCTGACAATGGCCATCGCGCGCGAAGTTGGCTCTCGAAATATCACCTGCAATGCAGTCGCGCCGGGATTTATTGAAACTGCGATGACGGCGGAACTTTCGGCGGAGTTGAAGGACAGCGCGCTCAAGATGATCCCGCTCGGGCGTGTGGGATCGGCGGAGGAAGTTGCGAATTGCGTGGCCTTTCTGGCGTCGGAGGAAGCCGCGTACATTACCGGCCATGTGCTCAACGTGAACGGCGGAATGCTGATGGGTTGAATGAGGCGGTGCGAGTTTTCCAATGGGCTACGCTCTTTACGTGACGGTAAAGCTGATCGCGTATGCCGCCTGGTGTTGGTATGGTCTGCGGCTCTGGCGTCCAGCGGCGACTCTCTCGAAAGCAATGCTCTTGGGCGCAGCGCGGCTTGCGATCGGAATCGGCTTCGGTTTTATGATCTTTCTTGCCTTTCCGACTGGACCAGAGAACCTGGTCGGAAAGTACATCGCGATCTACGCGCCGGTGCGACTGCTGGAGTGGTTCATCCTGGCGCTGATCATAGGCAGTCAAGAAGGAAAGCGAACCAGAACCCGCGTGATTCTTTGGTGCTTGGGTGGAATTGTGGTTTCGTTCCTTGCTGATTTCGCCTCTCCCGAGGGTATCCAAGGACAGTTCTGTGTAGGGCGATGTTTATGCTGACCGCAAAGAGTCCCGAATTGCGCGCGGCGCCGGCTGAGTCTCCCGAGCAGATCGCGACTGTCCGCAAGTTGTTCCTCGAATACGCGCAATCGCTCGGCTTCAGCCTCTGCTTCCAGGGCTTCGACAAAGAACTTGCAGAGTTGCCCGGCGATTACGCGCCACCTGAAGGGCGCCTGTTGCTGGCGGACATCGGCGGCGAAGTGGCGGGATGTGTCGCCCTGCATAAGATCGACAACGACACCTGCGAGATGAAGCGACTGTATGTCCGTCCGCAGTTTCGTGGCAAAGGACTGGGCAAAGCTTTAGCGGAACACATCATCCGTGAAGCTCGCGCGATCGGATATAAAAAGTTGCGCCTCGATACGGTCGAGCCGGTGATGCGCACGGCAGTCGCGATGTACCGGCAGCTGGGATTCCACGAAATTGCGCCCTACCGGACGAATCCGATTGAGGGCGCACTGTATATGGAGCTTGAACTGTGAGAGGAACCGTTATGAAACTTACATTTGTGTCTTTTTTGGTTTTTGCCGCTTCGATTTCAGTATTAGCTGCCACACCGAAAGACGTTTCATTCAAAAGCGGCGGCGAAACCGTGAAGGCGGTCGCCTACGTACCCGAAGGCAAGGGCCCATTCCCGGCAGTCATCGTCATCCACGAGTGGTGGGGACTGAACGACTGGGTAAAGGACCAAGCGAGCAAGCTCGCTGACCAGGGATATCTGACACTTGCCGTTGATTTCTACCGCGGCAAGGTCGCGACCACGCGCGATCAGGCACACGAACTCTCACGCGCGCCTGCAGACCGCGTGAAACGGGATTCCCAAGCCGCATTTGCCTACCTGCAATCTCGGCCCGACGTGAAGAAAGACAAGATTGGCGCGATTGGCTGGTGTTGGGGTGGCGGCTACTCGCTGCAACTCGCAATTGCTGAGCCGACGCTTGCCGCCGACGTGATCAACTACGGCGATGTCTCCGCCTCGCCGGAGGAAATCAAGAAAATCAACGCACCGATCCTTGGCCTGTTCGGCGCGCACGATCAGGGGATCACTCCCGATGATGTGAAGAAATTCGGAGAGCAACTCAACAAACTCGGGAAGAAAGGCGATCTGACCGTCTATCCTGACGCCGGCCACGGTTTTCAAAATCCAGTCAACGGAGCAGGCTACAAACCCGAAGACACGGCCGACGCGTGGAGCAAAATCCTCATGTTCTTCGCCGAGCACTTAAAAAGCTAGAGCTCTTTGACGCCTTTGCGAACTCCGCGGCCTTTCTTTGCGATCTTTGCGGTTAAGAGCTTTTGACGCAAAGCTCGCCAAGGACTCGCGAAGGCCGCAAAGCAAATCAATGCACGGCTTTTTGAGCAAGATCCTCATGTTCTTCGCGCAACATCTAGACTGCGGATGGGCGTTCAGCCGATCTCCTCTGTGTCCTCTGTGGTTACGGCATTTAGCCCGCTCCAAAATCGCAATTAACCACAGAGGGCACAGAGATCACAGAGGGAAGAAGTGCTGGGCTTATCCGCGCAATCCGCGGCTGGTTTCGCGTTTAGATCCGCGCGAATCTGTGGAAATCCGTGGCAATGATTTTGCCTTCTCAATGTTTGCAGCTATCGAAACTTTTCTCTTGCCAATAGGTACTACTCTGGTTACCATGCACTGACTCCTTTGATGAATATTGGGGAGACAATCCGATCATTCCGGCTGCAAAAGGGGATGTCGCAGGGCGACATTGAAAAGCGGACCGGGCTTCTGAGGTGCTATCTTTCGCGGGTTGAGAACGGCCACACCGTTCCCTCGCTGGATACTCTCTCGAAAATCGCTGGAGCCATGGAGCTCCCGCTTTCGCATTTCTTTTCCGAACCCGGCAACAGCAACGGATCGAAGGCCCTTCCCCAACTTTCCGACGACGAACTTCGTTTCCTGACGCAAATCCGCCGCTACTCCGGCAATTTAAACGACAGCGACCGCAAGCTGGTGGTGGCGATGGTCAAGAAGATGGCAGCGAAGTAGAGCGGTTATTGGTTGTCGGCGTTTGCAATGCAACCTGCATCGGGTCAACTTCTCTGGAGTAAATGCCAACAACTAACAACCGCTTTATCGCGGCTGTATCGGCGCTCCCGCCGGCGCCATAGCCTGCTGCACTCTCTGCAACGCCGGGATGCTGCTCATGCCGCTATACATCCGGTAGAGCGTGTAGGCGTGAAAAGCTACTGAAAGAACCTGCTTGAAATAGAGCATCACGGCCGCGTCGAGGGCATAGAGCGCCATACCGACAATGAACGCCCACTGCTCCCCTTTCCGGGCAAACTGCCAGAACACCACGAACACTCCCGCAACGAACCCATTGATGATCAAATCGAGCGCGAACCCTGTCTGTCCCGCCTGGTGCGCCAGTCCATCGACCAGCTCCGCAATTCCGAGCCCGAAGATGAAGCGGATTCCAGCCCCGCTCATGGACAAAATGGAATTGATCATGGACAACGCGGCAATGGTAACGAACCAACTCGCGCCAACCCTGACCAGGCGTTCTGCACGAAGTTTCTGTTCCACAAGATTTGTGAGTGAAGCCTGCGGCGGAGTGCTCATGCCGAGCCCGGGTGTTGACATCAGTTACCTCCAGATTTTTGTGATCGGCGGGGAAGTGGCTGAATGGTACCAACAGGCTGGCATTTTGCCAAGGAGTTTTCAGGATAACTATGGGGCTACTTCGATCAGCACTTGCGTGCGCGGCAGGACCGTGCCGATTTCAGCCACGGGAACATCGCCGGATTCGAGCGCGCGAATCAGTTCTCCAGCGGAATCCTCGGCTGCGGAGATCAACAGGCCGCCAGCAGTCTGGGGATCAAACATCACCGTCTTGAGATCGTCCGCGATTCCGCTTACATACCGCACCACGCACTCGGCGAATTCGCGGTTGGCTTTGAGACCGCCGGGAATGTGGCCGGCGCGCACGCAGTCGAGAGCACCGGCGAGCAACGGAATCTTGCCGACGTGAAGCTTGGCTGAAACGTCTTCTGAAGCGAGCAGCATCTCGCGCAAATGACCGATCAGGCCGAAGCCGGTGATATCGGTCAGGGCGTGAACGGGAAGGCCGTCGTTGGTCGTTGGTCGTTGGTCGTTGGCAAAATCCCTCGGGTCGGCAGACGATTTACGACGGTTCTTAGCCTGCCCTGAGCAAGCGAAGCGCGTCGAAGGGACGTACGACGAAATGACTTCCGCCGCCGCCTTATTCAGCGTTGTCATCGACTTCACCGCGACATCGATCCATTCCAGCTTCGCCACGCCCTTTTTGATCGCGGTCGAGATCACGCCGGTGCCGAGTGCTTTCGTTAGCAGCAACCGATCGCCAGCTTGAGCGCCGCCGTTTTTCAGCACCCGCTTTGGATCAATCAGGCCCGTGACCGAATATCCGAACTTGGTTTCATCGTCGCGAATGCTGTGGCCGCCGATGATGGTGCATCCGGCTTCCATCATCTTTGATAATCCGCCGGCGAGAATGCGTTCAAGAATCTCGAGATCAGCTTTTTCAGGAAAGCAGACGAGAGCTAGCGCCGTGAGCGGCTTTCCGCCCATGGCATAGATGTCACTCAGGGAATTCGTCGCCGCGATCTGGCCGAACGTGTAAGGATCGTCGACGATCGGCGTAAAGAAGTCTACTGTTTGCACCAACGCCTGGTCGGGCGCGATTTGATACACGCCGGCATCGTCGGCGTGATCGAAGCCGACTAGAACGTTCGGGTCATGTTGCCGGGCTAATTTCCCAAGCACCTTGTCCAGCGCCGCCGGACTCAGCTTGGAAGCTCAACCCGCAGCTTTGACCGTCTCAGTGAGGCGGACGGCTTTGGTGGAAGACATAGAAAGATTGTAGGGGAACTACCGAAGTTCGCGCATTTCACTCGTAAACAGCCCACAGTTTACGAGTAACCCGCCAGTGACCTGAAATTCGGCGAAGTTGAAAACGGATCTGAGCTCCGCACGTCATCCCGCAAGAATGGCCTGCTTCAACTTCCGCAATATCCGCGTTTCTCAAACGTACCCGCTTCACCCAAAATTCAACTGCATAGTTGCCGGTCTGTGAGTCAGCCATGTGAAAGTTTCGCCAGCCTTCTTCTGAAGCGTAGCGAATTCTGCCCGGCAAATCGGATAGGCACTTCATAAAATCCTTGCTTGGATCCTGATCGTTTACTGAGACAAAGAACGTCTCCTCTGACGAGTTGGTTTCCTCTGCGGAATCCGAGTTCCAGCCAACCGCCAGCCATTCGTTTATCTGAAACCGAATGATTGCAACACGAATGTCATCACATACCTGCTCCCGTTCGAGAGCAGGATGCGTCGAAGCAGCAGCCTGCATTGCGATAAGGCAGCCAGTCAGGGCGAAATAGACACGTTGAAGTTTAGAGGACTTCACGCGAAGTTAGACACCGACGGCATCATTTAAGAGTCACATCCACCACCTGCAGCTCCGGATACGACTGCGCCCACTGCTCGCTGACGTGCTCGAAGGTGAGGCGAAATGTTTTTGTTTGGCCGGGCGGTAGCGGAGAAGACGAGAGATCGACCGCGTCCATGTAGGTGGCAAACTGCTGCAGCGCGCCCACAGGTACATCTTCGATCTGCGCGACTTGATTGTAGGGATCGCGAAAAGTGGCGCGGACCACGGCATGGGTCACCGTCTTGTCTCCGGAGTTGGTGATCGTGCCGTCAATGTAGGTGACGGTCGCACCCACAAAATTCTGCGCGCGGCTCATCTTGATGTTAGAAAGTTTGAGATTTGCGGCATATGGAGGAGGGCCAGCGGGAGCCTGGTGCTTTTCGCGCGTGAGCAGGGCAAAGGCGATCACGATGCCCGCAATCGCCACAAGCGCGGCGAGAATGATCCAGCGGCTATTGTCGCGCTCTTCGCTCAGCGGTGGAGTTTGCTGGATCAGTCCGCCCATGAGGGGATTATAGCTGGGAGGCATCCCCAAACCCTTTCACCACAGAGACACAGAGGCACAGAGGAAAATTGGGAATTGTGCAATTGAGAAATTGGGTAATTGGAAGCCTTCACATTTGGTCCGTGTTACGGCAGCAAATTACCTAATTACCAAATTTCCCAATTACTCAATCTTTCTCTGGTGCCTCTGTGCCTCTTTGGTGAAACGAATTTTTACTCGCCACCCACAGTAAGCCCATCGATCCGGATCGTCGGCGAAGCAATCGCTCCCCGAAACTCGAGGTCATTCGCAACCTCGGAAATATTCATGAACATGTCTTTCAAATTCCCCGCGACGGTAATCTCCTCGACCGGATACGTCAGCTCGCCGGCGGAGATCCGAAGACCGGAGGCGCCACGTGAATAGTCGCCCGTTACCAGGTTTACTCCCATGCCCATGAACTCGGTCACATAGAGGCCGTCTTTTACATCGGCGATCAACTGCCGTGGAGTTTTCGTGCCGGGCTGTAGAAAATAATTCCCCGGGCCAATGCCCGGAGTGCCGGCAAGTCCGCGCGAAGCGTTAGCGGTGGTCTTGAGTCCCAACTTCTTTGCCGTGTAGGTATTGAGCAGGTACGAAGCGAGGACGCCATTTTCGATAACAGTCGTGCGCCGCGTGGGGATACCTTCGCCATCGAATGGGCTGCTGCCGAAACCGCCGATCATGGTGCCATCGTCAATCACGGTCACGTTCGCCGCCGCCACTTTCTGGCCAAGCTTGCCTGCGAGAAAAGAGGCTCCACGATAAACCGAGTCGCCGTTCACACCCTCGAAGATGTGCTGCAGAATCGAGTTCGCCACCAGCGGATCGAGGATGACGGGAACGTGCTGTGTTTTTACCTTGCGCGCGCCCAACCGACGCAACGCACGCTCGGCAGCGACTTTGCCGACGTGCTCGGGCGCTTCGAGTTTGCTCAGATTCCGCGAAACCGAATACCAGTAATCGCGCTGCATCGCGCCATTGTCATCCTGCGCAATCGGGACTGCCGCCACAGAACAATACGATCGGCGATATTCCCCTACGAATCCGTGCGAGTTGGCGAGAATTTTGTGGCCGGTCGCGGCGTCGAACGATCCACCTTCGGAATTCTTGATGCGCGCATCGAAATCGAGCGCGGCTTTCTCGGCGCGTCGCGCGTAAGCGATGCGCTCTTCCCCCGGCAGGGAGTAAACATCCGCCGAATACAGGTCCAGATCGCCGGAAATCGAACCGAGTTGATCAGGCTCTGGAATTCCCGCAAATGGGTCTTCCGACGTGATCTTCGCGAGTTCTAGGGCGGAGTTCAGCATGCGATCGAGCCCTTCGCGTGAGAAGTCGCTCGAATGCGTGCTGGCGGCGCGCTTGCCGTTAAATACGCGCACGCCGATCGACTTCGATCCGGCTTCCTTCAGCGTTTCAACCTGCCCGAGGCGCACCAGCGTGGAGAATTCGTCCCCTTCGCGGATGACGCATTCAGCAGCGGTCGCGCCGGCATCGGTAGCGCGGCGAATGATGTCCTGGGCAAGGGACTTCAGATCAGTGTCGGTTTGGGGTTGTTCGAGCTGGGAAGACTGCATAACATTTATTATCCCAGACAAACCGAGGCCCCTCCCTTGACTCCAAGCAAACGGTCGTAATGCAGATATGCATTACATATAATGCATTTGTGCATTATAATTAGCTGGGCAAGAGAATTTATGGCGACGTTAACGGTGACAGCTAGGGGGCAAGTGACTTTTCGGAAAAAAGTAATGGAGCACCTGGGCGTAAAGCCTGGCGACAAAATCGAACTCGATTTGCTGCCAGATGGCCGTGGCATGCTACGGGCCGCTCGACGGACTGGGCGGATTGAGGACTTCTTTGGTGTGCTTGCGGGCAAAACTAAGAAAGTGGCCACCATTGAAGAAATGAACGAGGCGGCTGCAC
>JBKPSP010000059.1:0-11521 GCA_046735175.1 Acidobacteriota bacterium | reverse complement strand
AGCGATGGTTTGCGAAGGTAATTGTGGCTTACTCCGGATCCAGATTACTCATCCGCAGTACGAAGGCGAGATCTATTTGCATGGCGCGCAGGTAACATCCTGGAAGCCCGCGGGCCACGACGAGGTACTTTTTCTCAGCTCGAAATCGCACTGGCAGGATGGGCAGGCCATCCGCGGCGGAATTCCCATTTGCTTTCCCTGGTTTCGTGGCAAGGCTGACGATCCGAAAGCTCCGGCCCATGGATTCGTGCGCACAAAGTCGTGGCAGCTCGAGTCGATTGTTCAGCAGAAAGGCGCAGTCGTCGTAACGATGTTCACTGAGAGCGACGATCAGGCTCGTCGCTGTTGGCCGGCAGGCTTCCGCCTCGCGTACCGCGTGACGTTCGGTCCCGAGCTCAGGTTAGAGCTCACGTGCACCAACACCGGATCAAAGCCTCTACGCTTCGAAGAGGCCCTGCATACCTACAATCGAGTGTCCGATGTCTACCACGTTAATCTGCGGGGTCTCGACAAAGCGCATTTCCTCGACAACACTGATTCCAATAAGGAGAAAACACAACACGGGGATGTGGCTATCTCGTCCCAGACCGATAATGCATTTATAGACACGCAAGCAGCTGTTGATCTGAGCGATCCTGAGTTACACCGGCGAATCCGGCTGGTGAAAGACAACTCGAACACGACTGTGGTGTGGAATCCGTGGCGCGAAGGAGCGGCTGGATTGCGTGATCTCGGTGAAGGCGAGTGGACACAATTTTTGTGCGTCGAAGCCAGCAACATTCTCCATGCTGCGGTGACTCTTGCTCCTGGCGGGCAGCACAAGCTTACGGCGGTGCTTAGCGTCGCAAAGCTCTAAGCTTCTCAACAATTCGTCGCCACCCTCTACGCCGTCGCCACTCGCTGCTCAAGCAGGGCGCTCGCCAGCAGGACCACATCGGGATCGTCGGACCGCAAAGCTCTGAAGAGCTCTTCGCAAGCATCCACCGAAGCGTGCTGCGCCCACATCGCGCCGCAAAGTAGAACATAATCTGTGCTCATTTCTCCTCCTCGCGTTGAAGCCTCTCGGTTGAGATGTCATTCCCCCGAGGACCCTCTGACTTTCGCTGGAGCATCTGCCGTTCCAGGTCTAAGTGAGAGTGCAGTTCCCGCAAGTCCTTCCAATCGGCGTACTTAACAATCCGGCGTGAATCGCTTTGACGAAGGATCTGCGGGCGAGAAGTTGACAAGTGACAGCGGACTGTCAGGTTCAGTTGGTGATGGCGTCTGTGACAGCCGGCGGAGTGGTCAGAGAGACTGAAGGCGAGCGTCGCCAGCATGAGCGCCACAATGGCTGCTCCAACCGCGGCATACCAGACGGTCAGGGTGACGGCAATCAAGAAGATGGTGAACTCGATGCCTTCGATTTTGTAGTGGAATAGGAAACGACTGATTCCTAAAGCGACCGCAACCGAAGAGACCGCCAAACCATATCGTTGAAGCCCCAGGGGAATTTTGGACAAGATAGATTTGGCTCGCGTCGTGGCTGGCTCGCGACGGACGGATGTGCCTACTATCCGGTTGCTAGGGCACCCATGATATCGCATTTGCTTCACAGAGTCTTCCAGCGTGGCGTAAGGAAAGGCTTATGCGAATATTCGTTTCGGAACCAGTGGGATCACACACAATAATTGTTGCAACGATCATTCTTACAACGCATCCAACGGGTGAGGATTTATGAAGGCCGTAAGCATAGCCACTTCGAAACTGGAGATCGTCTGCCGAAATTCTCGGCCGGTGCAACGTCGTCAGCGATGGGAAGCGGAGACCGCTGGTTCAAGCTCCTCCTCTTACATCGTTCAGGAGTTTCTTTGTATTGGGGACCACGGCTTCTGGAACACTACCTGTTATCTTCAGGTCCTTTCTGAACGCGCGCGAAAAGATGGCCGCCGACGAGTCGGGTGAGTGAGGAGAAATGGGAAACTCAACTAAACGTCGTTATGGATCTCGCGAAGAGGATGCATTTCTGGACCTGCTGCGTACGTGTGATCTGCTGTCGCGAGGCCTCGCTCATCTTATAAAAGCGGAGGACCTCTCCCCCGCCCAGTACAACGTGCTGCGCATCCTCCGGGGATCGCCGGCAGGCCTGCCGTGCGGAGAAATTGCCAGCCGAATGATTACCCGGGATCCGGATGTGACTCGTCTGCTTGATCGTCTCGAAAAACGCGGCCTGATCTCGCGCTCGCGCGACTCCAAGGACCGTCGAGCCGTCGTGACGCGAATCACGCCGGAGGGGCTCAAGGTTTTGGAGCGCCTGGACGGGCCAATCCAGGAAGGACACCGCAAGCAGTTAGGCCATCTGGGGCGGGAGCGTCTGGCACAACTCGCTGATTTGCTTGCAGTTGTGCGCGCGAAGGCAGAATAATTCTTTTGTCATTATACTCGTTGAAACGAATATCGTCGCAACGCATCAATATCATTGAGCAGGCCCGAAGGCCGCAAAGGATGGACACAATGAGTACCTTAGCAATTCCGCAAACTGAAATCTCAACCTGGAGCATCGACCCGGCCCACGCGACCGCTGAGTTCAAGGTGAAGCACATGATGATCGCCAACGTGAAAGGACATTTCTCCAAAATCACGGGGGTTCTCAGCCACGCCGAAGGCGACCCGACAAAGTCGAGCGTCGAGGCCACCATCGAAGCCGGTTCAATTGAAACCCGGGAGCCGCAGCGCGACGCGCACCTCAAGAGCGAAGACTTCCTGCACGTTGAAAAGTTCCCAACCCTGTCCTTCAAGTCGAGCAACATCAAAGTTGTCGGCGATGGAGAATTGAAAGTCGAAGGCGACTTGACCATCCGGGGCGTCACCCGCAAAGTAACATTTGCAGTTGAAGGGCCAACCCCGCCGACAAAGGATCCCTGGGGCAATACGCGGATGGCGATCTCGGCGACAACTAAGATCAACCGGAAAGACTTCGGCCTGGTCTGGAATGCGGCACTCGAGACCGGCGGAATCCTCGTCGGCGAAGATGTGACCATCACGCTCGACGTTGAATTCGTGAAGGCGTAAGAGCTCAGCGTCGAGCTCTATCGCCTCTGCATCTGATCCAGAAAGGAGCGCTTATGTCTCTGCGCCCAGTGAAACAGATTATTCAACCTAAGCCGACTCTCGAAGGCGCGGGAGTGAAACTCCAACGCGCCTTCGGTTTCGGGAAGACCAAGGAATTCGATCCCTTTCTTTTGCTGGACGATTTCCGCAATGACATTCCCTCCGACTATCTGGCGGGATTTCCCTGGCACCCGCATCGCGGCATCGAGACGATCACCTATGTTCTCGCCGGTTCCGTCGAACATGGCGACAGCCTGGGCAACAAAGGCAAGATGGGCGCCGGCGACGTGCAGTGGATGACAGCCGGCAGCGGCATCCTGCATCAGGAGATGCCGAAAGGCGATACTCGCGGCCGCATGCACGGCTTTCAGCTTTGGGCGAACCTGCCTTCGTCTCTGAAGATGACCGACCCGCGCTACCAGGACATACCTTCGACCGCGATCCCGGAGGTCACAGACGATGACGGCACAAACGTGCGCATCATCTGTGGCGAGTTCTGGGGCAAGAGAGGGCCGGTCGAAGGCGTGGCCGCCGACCCGAACTACATCGACGTCTCGGTTCCTCCTGGTCAAAAGAAGCGATTGAAAATCGAGACTGACCGCAACGCATTCGCATACGTGTTCGCGGGTGCGGGAACGTTCCGCGATGCCTCTGATCCGCGCGCCGTTTTGACTGAGGATGCGAGAGACCCGAATGCAACCCCAAAATATGACGCCGGCAATCGCTCCTTGGTATTGTTCGACCGCGGGGACGAGATCGTCGTTCAAGCTGCCGATGAGGGAATCCGGTTCCTGCTGGTCTCGGGTAAGCCGATCGAAGAACCAGTTGCTTGGTACGGACCAATCGTCATGAACACGCAAGAGGAATTGCGCGAGGCCATGAACGAACTGCAGACCGGCAAGTTCATCAAGCACCGGTGAACTTCTAATCACTCAAATCCCAAGAGATTCAGGGGGCCATTGTCTTGGCTCCCTGATCCATGGTCAGGGCTAAGACTCGTCCTTGTGTGAACTCGGGGGAATGACAATCTCTCTGCGTCCGAACAGCCGGGCATCGAGTGAAAACGCGCCGGCTCCCATACAAATGATGGCCACTGCAATCACGGCATACAACGCAGCTGTCAGGGGGGTCACCACCGCGCTGGGCTGAGAAACTGGCAGGCGCGAAAAAATGCCCGCAATGCCTGCAGCTGCGGCAGCCAGCGCCACGAACCGCGTCAGAAAACCAATCAGCAACAACACGCCAACAGTGCCCGCCACCAAAAGAAGTGCTAAGCCGGAAACGCCTATCTCGCGCCTATCACTGAGATAAGCAACACTCTGGACAAAGACCACTGCCCCTGTCGCGAGACGCAACAGTAAAAGGCCTGCGCCAGGCCATCCGTCGGGGAACATAGAGAACATTTGAAGCAGCGAACATCTCCTTCACACTCCTATCAACGATAAAGATTTTGTGCGTTGAGAGAATCCCTAATGGTTGGAATCTTTCTCTACCACTATTGAGGTATCGCCAAGACTGGCGCGGGTCTGCGCTTTAAAGCTGGATAATTCCACGACGGACGCCTATGGCGACGGCCTGCGTGCGATCTGAGGCTCCCAGCTTTTCCATGAGGTGCTTGATATGCACCTTGACCGTTTCCTCGGTGATGAACAGCTTTTCCGCGATGTCGCGGTTGCGATTACCGCCGGCAATTTCCCTCAGCACCTCGACCTCGCGTTCCGTCAGAGCTTCGTCACTGTAGTGCTCAGCCAGATGCGCAGCGATCTCTGCCGGAATTCGTTTCTTGCCGGCGTGCACCTGGCGAATCACTTCTACAAGTTCTTTCGGAGGCATGCTCTTGAGAATGTAAGCCCGCGCTCCAGCTTCCAGCGAGCGTTGAATTTCCACGTCACCGGCAAACGTGGTCAGCATGATCACGCGCGCTTCTGGAAATTCGGAGCGGATCGCCATCATCGCATCGATGCCGCTCATATCGGGCAGGCGCAAATCCATCAGGGTGACATCGGGTGAGTGCTGCCGGAAGCGCTGAATGCCATCGCGGGCGTTGAAGGCTTCCGCGACCAACGCCATGTCCGGTTGGTTCCGGATTACAGTCGAAATCCCTTCGTGCAACAGTGGATGATCGTCGATGCTCAGGATTCGGATTTTCGCTCCTTCAGGCATCTTGCGCCGCCATTCAATGTGGTTTTGATTCTACGCGAATTCGTCTGTTGAGCTACAAACTCCGCTCGTTACTTCGATGTCAATTCGTCCTGGTTCTCCCGCTGTTGGAAGATGGTCCGCCACCTGGGCGGCAGCTTCGAGGGGACAGCCTCGAAGGCAATGTGGGCGGGCACCCGAAGGTCTACTTGCGTGCCGATCCGGTCCGGCTCATCAGCCTGAGCTCGCTCCCGATCCTTTCAGCTCGATCTCGCATGCCCGAAAGCCTAGAATGCCCGGCACGGCCGGACCGCAAGATCGAAGGATCGATCCCGCGTCCCTGATCTTCCACGAAAATCCGAACTGGTCCGGTGCATACTCCAGTCGCAGAGTAATCTTCTTTGCCGCTGAATGCCGGAACGCATTCACCAATGCCTCGCGCCCTATGTCTCTCCGGCGATAGATCCGGTTGTGAGTGGTCCACCTGGATTGGCTGCGGAGAACGTGAATGGCACGGTAACGGACATCCGCGGACCCGTACGGGACGATCTGGCGGAGCTTCAACAAACCTTGCAGCAGGCCAAGGCCGTGCTCAACGACATGCAGGTTGTAGTGCGAGCGAATGATTACAAGATTGATGACACCGTGGAAAACCTTCGTGTGGCAACGGACAACCTAGGCCAGCTCACCGATTCGCTCAAACAGCGCCCGTCGAGCTTGGTGCGAATCAAGCAGCCGAAAGAACGCCAAGTCCCGCAATAGAAGGACCAGAATATGAAAAAACATCTGATCGTATTCTCAATGTTGGCAACATTGGCGATCTTGACCGCTTGCGGAGGTGCGGTGGAATATCCGAATTACTACACCCTCCACATGCAAGCGCCGGACGATCCGCCGGTGCAGGAAGGCGTACATACGTCCCTGGCCATTCGCGAATTTCGTTCGCCTGCTTATCTGCGGCAGGGGGCCATCGTTTATAAGACTTCACCCGAGCAAATCCGGCTTTTACAATTACCACCGTTGGGCGGTTGATCCCCGCAAATTCGTGACTAATACGGTGGCAGAGCGCCTGCGTGCCAGCGGCAATTTTGCTCAGGTAAAGTTGTACGATGCTCGTTCCGATGTTGACTACGTTCTGAGCGGGCGGCTTGAGAAGCTGGAGGAGGTCGATTACCAGGGCGGTGTTAAGGTCGAGGTTGCGATTTCCGCTCAGATGACAAATCTTTCAAGCGGGGCAACAGTGTGGACAAAGGACGTCTCGGAGGTCGGGACGGTCGAGCATCGCGATGTGCCGGCGGTTGTGGCGGAGATGAACGCGACAATGGGCCGGGCAATCGATAAATTATTGACGCCGGCGCCTACATTTGTTGCATCAACAAATGCTAAATAGATTTAGAAAGCGCATATTCCTTTTAAGTTCGCCGACAGGAGAAAACAATGACGTTGCTCGAATCACTGAAACAATATACGACCGTGGTTGCCGATACTGGTGACATCGAGGCCATTCAACGGCACCGGCCGCAGGACGCAACCACAAACCCATCCCTGCTTTACAAGGCTGCGGAGATGCCGGCGTACCGGCACTTGGTGGACGAGGCGGCTGAAAAGGCATCCGACCTCGGCGGCAGCCAGGAACAGATGGCCGAGGAGTTCATCGATCAGCTGTTTGTGCTCTTCGGAAGCGAGATTCTCAAGGTGGTTCCTGGTCGCGTCTCCACCGAGGTAGCCGCCAGTTTGAGTTTCGACACTCCGGGCACCGTCGCGAAAGCCCGTAAGCTGATTTCGCTTTATCAAAAGAAGGGTATCGGGCGCGAGCGCATCCTGATCAAGATCGCCAGCACCTGGGAAGGAATTCAGGCAGCCAACGAACTTGAGCAGGAAGGAATTCATTGCAACCTGACGCTTCTCTTCAGCTTCGCGCAAGCTGCCGCGTGCGCCGAGGCGGGAGTGACACTGATCTCGCCCTTCGTCGGCCGGATCTATGATTGGTATAAGAAAGAGGGCGGCGGCAGAGAGGTCCCCCCCGACCAGGATCCCGGAGTGGCATCGGTCACGCGCATATACAACTATTACAAAAAGTACGGCTACAAGACCCAGGTGATGGGAGCGAGTTTCCGCAACGTGAATCAGATCATCCGTCTTGCCGGCTCGGATTTGCTCACCATCAGCCCTGATCTCCTTGACGAGTTGGAGAAGACCGAAGGAACGATGGAGCGCAAGCTGGACCCCGCCGCCGCCAACACCAGCAAAGATCCGCAATTGCGCCTGAGCGAGAAAGCGTTCCGCTGGATGCACAACGAAGACGCCATGGCCACCGAAAAGCTCGCCGAAGGCATTCGCAAATTCAATGCTGACGCGAAAAAGCTCGAACAATATGCGCTTTCGCAGGTTGCCGAAAAGGTCGGGTGACGATGAGTGCTCGCCGGGCGGTGCTGTGGGACATGGATGGAACTCTGATCGATTCAGAGGAGTACCACTGGATCGCCTGGCGCCACACCATGGCGGAAGAGAGTGTCACGATTACGCGTGAGCAGTTCCTTGCCTCGTTCGGTCAGCGCAACGATTCCATCCTCCCGCGCTGGCTGGGGGCTGCGGCCACTCCGGAGCGTATTCAGAACATCGCAAACGCCAAAGAAGAGCTATACCGTGGATTGATCCGCAAGTACGGTATTGCTCCTCTTCCCGGCGTTGAGCGTTGGGTGCATCGGCTTCACGAGGCCGGTTGGAAGCAGGCCATCGCCTCGGCAGCGCCGCGCGCGAATGTGGATGCGATCCTCGAGGCCCTGTCGGCTACACGCTTCTTTGAAGGCATAGTCTCGGCCGAGGATGTAAAGAACGGAAAGCCTGATCCGGAAGTGTATTTAGTAGCTGCCTCCCGAGTTGGAGTGCCGCCCGACCGATGTATTGTCGTCGAGGACGCCGCGGCCGGAGTAGATGGAGCGCGCCGTGCCGGGATGAAAAGTATCGGTGTGAACCGAAATAGAGGCTACCTGCCCGCCGACGTGGTGGTAAAATCGCTGGATCTCCTGGAACTGAATGCTTTTGAGACCTTGCTCTCAGGAGTTGCCCTACCGGTTCAAGCAGGACGAATACCTTAAGCGGATCGACAGTGTTTCGGAAAACGCTGAGCACTCGCCTTAGGCTACCGCTGGCGTCGTCTTCTTTTCAGGTTGTGTGTGGCTTGCGTCGGCCATCATATCGCTGAAGCTGAAATCCGTCGGCGCCACGCCCGTGATCAGCCGCGCTCCCCTGCTGAACGTTAGGTCCTGGATTGCCCACTTCATGAATACCACGACGCGGCTCTGGAACTCGACGATGTACATAAGGTGGATGAACACCCATACGACCCAAGCCGGGAAGCCCGAAACATGCACGCCGAAGATGTCGGCGACAGCAGCTGCGCGTCCAATCACTGCCATGTTTCCTTTGTCGAAATATTGGAAAGCCGCGGGCTGCCGTTTGCCTTCGACCTTTCGCGCGATGGCCTTTCCCGCATACGCTCCTCCCTGCATCGCAACTTGCGCGACGCCCTGCAGGGGCTTTCCATGTTTGTCGATCGAGAGAGCCAAATCGCCCACGACGTAAATCTCCGGGAAATTGCTGATAGTCAGGTCCGGGCCGACTTTGATCCTTCCACCGCGATCGGTCTCTGCTCCCGTGCGACTTGCAACCGTCTTCGCCAGCGGAGAAACCGTCACGCCGCCAGCCCAGATTACAGTCTTCGTAGACAGGCTTTGTGTGGAACCATCGCACTGATAGCTGATGCCCTCGCGAGTCACTTCGTGCACCATCGCGTTCATTCTGGTTTGCACGCCAAGTTTCGCGAGTGACTTCTCAGCTTTGTGCGCGAGGTCTTCCGGAAACGCCGTCAGCAAACGCGGCGCGCCATCGAGCAGAATGATCTGCGCGTCTCCAGGATTGATAGATCGGAAGTCGTGTTTCAGGGTTTGCCTGGCGATCTCGCCGATTGCGCCGGCGAGTTCAACGCCGGTTGGACCTGCTCCGACGATGGTGAATGTAAGCCAGGCGCGTCGCTGAGCGGGATCATCCAGCCGCTCCGCAACTTCGAATGCATACAAGATCTTGTGCCGCAGCGTCGTCGCTTCCTCGATGCTCTTCAGTCCCGGCGCCCACTTCTGCCACTCGTTGTGGCCGTAATACGAAGTTTGCGAGCCGGCCGCCACGATCAAGAAGTCATACTCGAAGCTCGCGCCATCCTCGAGTTGGACACGCTTCGCTACAGGATCAACGTCGTTGACTTCACCCAGCAACACTCGCGTGTTCCTTTGCCGCCCCAGAACCCCGCGCAATGGCGCCGCTACTTCTCCCGGCGAGAGCGACCCTGTGGCCACCTGATACAGCAGCGGCTGAAACAGGTGATAGTTGCGGCGATCGATGAGCGTGACATCCACGGGCGCTGATTTTAGTGCCTGCGCCGCAGACAGACCTCCGAACCCGCCGCCAATGATAATGACCTTTGCTCGTCCACTCATAAACTTCTACTCCACTTTATTTTCGTAAATGCTGGTCAATTTATTTTTCGAACAAGAACCACAACGGAACGTGGGCCAACCGCATAGTTCAGCCCGTCCAGCACCTCGCCATGTTCTGCGAAATCATTCGGACTGGACAGGGCAGTGTCCACAACACGCATCCACTCCTGCGCCTTGCCTTCCTGCACTTGGAAATCCAATTTCTCCCAGTACGCGTTAATCATCACGTAAATGTCGTCATCGTCCTGGGAAACGCCGTGCAGGCAGAACGCCAGAGTATGCGAGTCGTCAGAAAGGTCGGCCTTCGCGCCAGTACCGTACCAGTTGACGTCCTCGCGCCAGAAACGGCTGCGGCCCAGCGACGGATGATTCTTGCGAAAGGCGATCATGTTCTTAAAGAAGCGGAAGATGTCCCGGTTGGTTTCAAGTTGGCTCCAGTCGAGCCATCCAGTCTCGTTGTCCTGGTTATAAGGATTGTTGTTGCCGAACTGCGTATTCAGGAATTCGTCTCCCGCGCGAAACATTGGGATGCCGTTCGAGAGCATCAGTAAGCAGCAAAAATTCTTCACCTGTTTACGCCGCAGAGCCAGCACTTCGGGCGGCGCCCCGTTGTCGCCTTCGTAACCACAGTTCCAGCTGTAATTGGTGTCCGAGCCGTCCTGGTTGTTATTGCCGTTCGCCCAATTGTGCTTCTGGTTGTACGCGACAAGATCGTAGAGAGTGAAGCCGTCGTGCGCGGTCAAGAAGTTAATGCTTTGGTAGGCGTGGTAGGCGTCCATGCGGTCATCTGGAAAAAGATCGTCGCTGCCATAGAGACGCCGCATCAGGTCAGGAACCATTCCAGAATCGCCTCTGACGAATCGGCGAACGTCATCGCGAAAGCGCCCATTCCACTGGAGCCAGGTAATTCCAGGAAACCCGCGGCCAAGTTGATAAGCGCCGGTGTCCCACGGTTCCGCTATCAGCCGCAACCTTCCTAAAAGTGGATCAGCGGCGATTTCAGCGAAAATTGGAGCATCTCGCCAGTTGAGAGATCCGTCCTCGTTGCGGCTGAAAACGGAAGCGAGATCAAAGCGGAACCCATCGATGTGCATCTCGCGCTTCCAATAACGCAGGCTGTCCATCACCATTTTGCGGACATGCCCCCGGCTGAAATTCAAGGTATTGCCGGTGCCTGAATAATTCGCATAAGGGTTTGCCGGGTCAGACGTCATCATGTAATAGCTCGCGCTATCAAATCCCTTATAGCTGTAGATGGGGCCGCGATGGTCCCCCTCGCAAGTGTGGTTGTAAACGACGTCCATAGCGATTCCGATCCCGGCTTGGTGAAACGCCTTCACCATGTTCTTGAATTCGAGGTGCAGTTCGTCCGCTCCTTTGCTCGCGTATTGCGCATGCGGAGCGAAGAAATTCAGCGGCATATAACCCCAGTAGTCACCCTCTTGAGGATCGCGCTGAAAAATCGGCATCAGTTCGACAACCGTGACACCCAGCTCTTTCAGGTAGGGAATCTTCTCCACCAGACCTGCGTAGGTTCCGGCACGCGACGGATCCACGCCTGAGTTCGGATTCCTGGTAAACCCTTTCACGTGAAGCTCGTAAACAACCGCGTCCGATTCATGATTCGGGATAGGAATGCCCTCCCAATCGAACATCGGCCTGCGCCCGGCGAGCACGCCTAACGGGGCTTTTCCTGCGTTCGATCCCTGCCTCATCGCCGCCTGGCGATCGAACTCGGGTGGAAAAAATACGTATTTCGCGTATGGATCGAGCAGGACCTTCTGTGGGTCAAAGCTGTGAAG
>JBKPSP010000058.1:0-12035 GCA_046735175.1 Acidobacteriota bacterium | reverse complement strand
TCGGCGGGGCGGTGTAGTCAGCTATCAGCTCTCAGCTATTAGCCGTCAGCTTTCAGCAAACATCGTGATGAGAGGGTTCGTATCCGGGCACGGCTTTCAGCCGTGCCGCTTGCAATTCCCTTATACTTTGTCATTCTGAGCATCGTTGTTCGCAAGAGGAGCGATGATGTGGAGTCGACGAGCGTGTTGTTGACGGCGCTGGAGTGCCGTCCCTTACGGGACTCGTCACTTGTCATGCTCACCCAGCACTTACGTGCTGGGCTAATTAAAGTCTCGCCGCTGAAGCGGCTGGTTCCGTGAGGGTAGAAGCGGTTGGGTTAACTACGCTGACAGTATTCGGCCTGTCGACCATACTCGCTTCGCGGAGCTCATGCGGCGCTCGGATGACAAGTTGTGGAGATAAATTAGAGCTTGGCGTACACAGTTCCAAAGCTGAAGGATTTCGCGCCTGCCGCGCTCGACAAAGCCGTCGAAAACTTTCTCGCGGCGCTTGGCGACGAATCCGCTGCGCTCAAGAGCGATGCCGACAAGAAGGCCTTCCGCGATCGCTGGCTCGCGCGCAAAGATGGCATTCTCACCCAAGTCAATGATCTCTGGCTGAAGCCTGCGCCGAAAGAGGCGAAGCGCGAGGTTGGCCAGCGCGTCAACAAACTCAAAACTGAAGTTGAAGCGAAGGTTGAAGCTGCGCTCGCCCAAAAGACGAGCGCGGCGGCAGTTTCCTCGATCGACATCTCCCTTCCCGGCATCCGCCGCACAATCGGCGCTGAGCACCCAATCATCCGCACGCAGAACGAAATTGTCGGGGTGTTCAAGAATCTCGGCTACTCCATTGCCGAAGGGCCGGTAATCGAAACCGATTACTACAACTTCGAGGCGCTGAATTTTCCACCCAACCATCCGGCGCGAGATACGCAGGATACGCTGTTCCTCGCGAATCAGGAATCGAAGCCGCGGCGCGAACAGTTGCTGCTGCGAACGCATACTTCTCCTGTGCAGATTCGCACCATGGAGAAGATGAAGCCGCCGCTTCGAATCGTGATTCCAGGCAAAGTTCATCGCAACGATCCGCCGGATGCCAGTCACTCGCCCATGTTTCATCAGGTCGAAGGCCTTGCCGTGGACACGAACATCACTTTTGGCGATCTCAAGGGCACGCTCGACCACGCGATGAAGGCGCTGTTCGGGTCGGATGTGAAGACCAGCTTCCGTCCGTCGTTCTTTCCGTTTACCGAGCCGAGCGCGGAGATGTTTGTTTCGTGCTTCATCTGCGGTGGGAGCGGGAAGCGTGGGGCCGATCCTTGCCGTCCGTGCAAGCAGACGGGATGGATTGAGATTCTCGGTTGCGGGATGGTTGATCCCAATGTGTTCGAGTTTGTGAAGGGGAATGGTTACGATCCGGAAAAAATTTCCGGCTTTGCATTCGGCATGGGTGTGGATCGAATTGCGATGCTGAAGTACGGACTCGATGATCTGCAGTTGTTCTTTCAGGGGGATGTGAGGTTTTTGGAGCAGTTTGTATGAGCTTTCAGCTTTCGGCCGTCAGCTATCAGTTTTTGGCTGACACCTGAGAACTGAGAGCTGACGGCTAAGATGAAGCTTTCTGCACAATGGATTCGCGAGTTTGTTGATGCTTCGGTCGACGACCGGCGGCTCGCGGAAGATTTGACTTCGATTGGTATCGCCGTCGAGGGGATCTCCGGCGATGGCGCGAACACTGCCTTCGAGATGGAGATTGGGACGAACCGGCCGGATGCGATGAACCACTACGGTGTGGCGCGCGAGGCGGCGGCGTTCTATGGAGTTGCGCTGAAGCCAATCGACAACTCAGCGCCTGAAGCCGCTCTCCAAACAAGAAGTTCGACGGATTTCGAAATCAATATCGAGAATTCCGAAGGATGTGCCAGGTACACCGCGCAGATCATTCGTGGCGTGAAGATCAAGAACTCCCCGAGTCATACTGCAAGCCGCCTTGCCCTTGTCGATCAGCGGTCCATCAATAACGCTGCCGATGCTTCTAATTACACGCTGTGGGAGATGGGGCATCCCACGCATGCGTTTGATCTCGATCTTCTGCAAGGCGGAAGAATCGTCGTTCGCAAAGCGCGCGCGGGCGAAACGCTCAAAACTCTCGACGGAGTTGACTGCAAACTTTCGCCGGAAGACCTGATCATCGCAGATGCGAATCGTCCCGTGGCCCTGGCCGGAGTCATGGGTGGATTCGACACGATGATTACCGACAAGACCAGGAACATTCTGATCGAGTCGGCCTGGTTCGATCCGGTTGCTGTGCGCAGAACTGCCAAACGGCTGGGCATGCACACGGACGCTTCGCATCGCTTCGAGCGTGGGGCTGACTATGGCGCCACCGCGCTCGCGTGCGCTTTGGTTGCGCAAAGGATTGTTGAATCCGGCGGAGGCGAGCTGGATGGGGGCCAGATCGATGCGGTGGCGCGGGTCGTGGACCAGGCGCCGGTCGTGCTTCGTGCTTCTCAGGTCCGCAGAATTCTGCGCGCCGATATTGAAGTCCATGACATCGTGGGCATTCTCAAGCGACTGGGATTTGATTTGGTTCCGGAGCCGGGTGCGCAGCCGGAATTTTCGGTGCGGATTCCGAGCTGGCGGCTAGATGTGGAACGCGAGATCGATCTGATCGAAGAGATTGCGCGGCTGCACGGGTACAACAAATTTGCGAATACGTTGCCTGGATTTTCCGGCGCGGTGGTCGAAAGCCCTCAGAGCACGAAGCGTGCGAAGCTTCGCTCTTCCCTGCTCTCTCTCGGCTACGACGAAGCCGTTTCGCTGAGTTTCATTTCCCATGAAGACGCGGAGACGTTTTCGTCTGCACCGGTCATCGAATTGGCGAACCCGATCAGCGAAGAAGCTTCGTTGATGCGTGGCTCGCTGGTTCCGGGAATGCTGGACATGCTGGCGTACAACCTGAACCGCGGGACCGAGAAGGTGCGCCTGTTCGAAATGGGAGACGTTTACGAGGGAGCTGGCGCGCGAACGGCTGAGAAGAGCCGCATCTGCATGGGCGTGACGGCTGCGACGATCGAGAACGATCTTCCGCAAGGTGCGGCCCTCGACAAGAGCAAAGGTTCGACACTGGACCTGTTCAGGTCGCTCAAAGGAGATGTTCAGCAGTTACTAAGCGCGTTCGAACATCGCACCCTCACCGTCGATGGGAACTCTTCCGATTATTACCAGCCGGGCCGATCAGCCCGGGCAATGATGGACGGCGAAGTGGTCGCGCAGTTTGGAGTGTTGCATCCGCAGGTGGCGGCCAAATGCAAGTTAAAACAGGAAATTTATCTCGCTGAAATATTCGCGGACCGGCTCCTGCAGCGCGGGTTGCGAGAGATTCGCTACGTGCCACTGTCCAAATTCCCTTCCGTCGGGCGCGACTTCTCGTTCGTCTTTAGCGATGAAGTTACGTTCGGCAAGATGGAAGCGGCAGTCAAGGGACTTGGTATCGCCGAGCTCCGCAGCTTTTCGCCTGTCGAAATTTTCCGCGGCGGATCGATCGAAGCTGGAAAATACTCCGTCCTATTGAGCGCAAGACTTCAATCTATGGAGCGCACGTTGCGAGAGGATGAGGTGGCCGACTGGGCTGCCAAGATCGTCAAGGCGTTGCAGGGTCTGGGCGGCGTGCAACGCGCATAGCCCGATCTCCGGCTAACCGGACACCGGCGTAGTCATACGGCGCACCCGGCGCATGGTTGCCCAGTCGTATTCGTAAGTAATCCCGCAAAGCACGCAGACCTGATAGTCGCGCCCATGGACGCTATGCGGCCAGGAGAATCGGTGTGGGCAAAGCTTCTGGAGGAAGAGGGAAAGAAATCTCGCCATGGTTTTCGGCTCCGCGAATCAGTTCATCAGTCGAGGCCAGAGACGTGGACGATGCAGCGAGATCGTTCAATTTCGACTGTATTAATTGGACATTAGCACGGAACGTTTCGAGATTGGCTCACACCATAGTCCAACTCACGGCGGGATAATGGCCAATGCCGGCTTCAACCGGGCCGTTGGTGCTTTCCCGGAATCATTCGCCACGCCAGGGCACCACTTACGACGGCCAATCCGGCACAGATCAGGGTGACCAGCCGCAATCCGGCCAGGAACGCGTAGGCAATGGCAGAGTGGAGCGTTTTCACTGTGCTTGAGTCGAGGTCATTGGGAATGGTGAGGGCCGCAAGCCTGGTTTCACTCGCCTGAATCTGCTGAAGCTTGTCGGGCGGAAGAGGAATTTTGGCGAGACTCTGTTTCAGATGAGAACTGAATGATGTCACCAGGATGACCCCAAACACTGCAATTGCCAGCACTCCCGCGACCCGCGACACGGCGTTATTGATTCCCGATGCCGTTCCGGCATGGTCCTGGTCGACTGAACTCATTACCACGGTGGTGAGAGGAGCGACTGTGATCGCCATTCCGAGACCGAGGATGAGGAAGGAAGGAAAGAAGGTCTTCCAGTAACTTCCACCGACCGAAGCTGAGGCGAAAACCGCAAAACCTGCCGCGGCGATGACAGGACCAGCCACAAGGGGAATGCGCGCGCCATAGCGATCGACCAAGCCGCCGGACCAGCGAGACAGGGACGACATCAGCAGGATCATGGGCAGAGCGGCGGTGGCGGCCTGGGTTGAAGAAAATCCGTGGATCTGAATCAGGCTCATGGGGAACACGAAAAAGAAAATGCTCAGCGCCGCGTACAAACAAAAGGTCAGCAGGTTTGCTCCGCGAAAGGCAGCCGAACGGAAGAGGGCGAGCGGCACCATAGGCGCGTCAACTCGCATTTCAATAAACACGAAAAGAATCAGGCACGCGAAGCCAACGATTAAGCTTGCCAAGACCAATGGATGCGACCAGCCCAGGTTGGGCGATTCCACAAATCCGTTTACGACGCCACCAAGACCGGCAATCACCGCCGCGGCGCCCAGCCAATCCACACGCTGAACAGTGGCGCTGCGGGTCTCCGGCATGTGACGAATCGAAATCAAGAACACCGGCGCCGCAAGCGGAAGGTTAACGAAAAATGCCCAACGCCAGGAGGCGTGCTGGATGAGCCATCCGCCGGCAACCGGACCAAGCGCCGCCGTTATTGCTGTAAATCCCGACCAGGTTCCAATCGCCTTGCCGCGCGACTCTTCGTCAAACGTGGCGCTGATAATCGCAAGGCTTCCCGGAACCAGCAGCGCCGCACCGACGCCCTGGACGGAACGAGCGATGATCAATTGGCGAATGCTGAGAGAAAGACCGCAGACTACGGAAGCTACGGCAAACAGGGTCAGGCCAGCCAGAAACAGGCGACGCCGGCCGTAGTGATCGCCCAACACTCCGCCCACCAGAATCAATGCGGAGAGAAAGAGCGCATAGGCTTCCACCACCCACTGCACGTCAACGATGTTCGCTTGCAATCCTGCCTGAAGCGCGGGGATCGCGACGTTCACAACGGTGCCGTCGATAAACGCCATACTGGAAGCGAGAATCGTGGCGGCGAGAATCCAGGGCTGCGCTGCTTCTGCGCGTCGGCCGGCAGCAGCTCTTTGATTCAGGGCCAGCCCTTCGCTTGGCGTTTTCATTGAGCTATGGATGCGCTGGGGGTGGCTAACGTTCCGTGCCGCCGGTACCTCGATGCGAATCCCGGAGTTCGCGGCGATCATCTTTATCCTGTACATGAGAACTCTGGGCATGATCGGCGGGCTTGGGCCGGAGTCGAGCATTGACTACTACCGCTCTATTCTTGCTGGATATCGCTCGCGCACTCACAATCGCGGTTATCCGCAAATCATCATCAACAGCCTCGACGTGGACAAAGGTATCGCCATGCTGGACGGCAATCGCCTGGATGAGTTGGCAGATTATCTTGCTACCGGGGTGGAAGCTCTGGCGCGCGCTGGTGCTGATCTCGGATTCATCGCCGCCAATACGCCCCATCTGGTCTTCGACGAGGTGCAGCGGCGGTCGGCGATACCACTCCTCAGCATCGTCCGAGCGACGACCGACCGCGCCAAGATGCTCGGGTTTAAGAAGGTCGGGTTGTTCGGGACTGGATTCACCATGCGCGCGGACTTCTATCCGAAGGAGTTCGAACGCGTGGGGATCACGCTCGTAACACCGAAAGAGACGGAGCGCGAATTCATTCACAACAAATACATATGCGAACTTCTGAAGAACCAGTTCCTCCCGGACACGAGAGATGGGATTTTGGCCATCGCTCGACGTATGAAAACGGACGAGGCAGTGGAAGCGATTGTTCTGGCCGGAACCGAGCTCCCGCTGCTGCTACGCAACTCGGACGCCGGCATTGAATTTCTGGATACAACTATCATTCACGTCGATGCCATCGTCGAGGAACTGGTCCGGTGACCGCTCGCCGCATGTAGAACTGCGCTTCGGAATTGTCTTACTCCTTTCCACTATTGCCCCCATCGTGGCTTCAGGCGTATCCTTTTCGCACTTCGTGTGGGTCTAAACTCACGGAGTCGAGGGCAAGGATGAATCGGCGGCACTTTCTGCAATCAAGCGGCGCAGTCTGCGCCGGCCTGGCGCTCACCAAATCCGCTTCACTGCTCGGCGAGGCAATGTCCAGCGGCTGGCGGACGTTCGAAGTCACGACGCGCGTCGAGGTCCTGAAGCCGAATGGCGTAACCCATATCTGGTTGCCGGCGGCGCTGATCAGCAACACGCCGTACCAGCGCACGATGTCGAACAAGTTCGTCGCTGAGGGCGGGAGCGCAAGACTTTCCAAGGACAAACAGAGCGCCCTCGGCATCGTTTCTGCCACGTATCTGGGTAACGCGAAGCCCGTGCTCACACTTACCAGCCGTGTCTCGCTGCGGAACTATGCAGTTGACCTTTCGAAGCCACAGCGGCCGCGCGTCTCGCAGGCCGAACTCGACTACTTCCTCAAGCCCGGCAAGTACGTGCCGACTGATGGGATCGTGAAAGACACCGCCCTCAAAGCGACGTCCGGAGCGAAAACCGATATCGAGAAAGCCCGCGCGCTCTACGAGTGGGTGGTCGAAAATACGTTCCGCGATGCGAAAGTGAAGGGCTGCGGACGTGGCGATATTCGCGCGCTGCTCGAAAGCGGAAATCTGGGTGGAAAGTGCGCTGACTTAAATGCACTTTACGTTGGCCTCGCCAGATCCGTGGGACTTCCGGCACGCGATATTTACGGTGTGCGAGTGAACAAGTCCGAGCTGGGTTACAAGAGCCTGGGAATTGCGACCGAAAAGGCCACGAAAGCTCAGCATTGCCGTGCTGAGGTGTATCTGCAGCAGCATGGATGGGTTCCGGTGGACCCCGCCGACGTACGCAAAGTGGTTCTAGAGGAACCGCCCGGCAATCGTGCACTCGGTGATGAAATGGTTTCACGCGCGCGGCAACGGTTGTTTGGATCCTGGGAAACAAATTGGATGGCATTCAACTACGGGCACGACGTCGCGCTTCCCGGTTCAGCCCACCAGCCGCTCGTGTATTTCATGTATCCGCAGGCGGAGACTGCGGAAGGGCGTGTGGACCCACTTGATCCGGAGAACTTCAAATACGATATTACGGTCAAGGAGTTGAGTTAGTTAAACCCAAATTCCCCGCTGGCACTACTTCGTCGCGCTGAAGATCGTCCACGGGTACGCGTCCATGTCCCGTTGAAGCGGCCTCTCCCAACTGTATTCCGGATGCGCCTGAATATGTTTGCTGGTTTTGACGCTGTGGCCACAGGCGTGACCGGCGGCCGCAGTGAAACTCATATCCGCGATCATGCCGGCATCGGCGGCTTTATTCTGCACCGCGCCCGCCATCGCGTATGGCCCCGACCCAGCCGCTTGAACCTCGAGACGACAGATCGATGTGCCCGTCGAGGGTCCGCTCGTCGGCATCTTCTTTCTTTTCGACTACGTCATAGTGGTCGGCAAGAAATTGCTGCGCGGCCGTTACATCGATTTTGCCTTTATTCTCTGCCATCAACTGCTCCCAGCGCGCGTGGCGCGCGACTGAACTCTGACCGATATCGCTGGGGTTGAAGTCGGTCTCTTCGGCAATCAGTTTGTCGTCGATGGGAAAGTTCGATCCAACAAAATAGCCGTCGGACGAGCGCGCCAGATTTACATTCTTAAGGCCAAGCTCAAGCCGTCCAATTTCATTTTTGTGCGTGTCGGCTACCAGCCAGGTATTCGCGTATCCACCGTTGTTGCCGTCTTTCATGATTCGCGCGAAGTCGTCGATTGAAGCTGAGTATTGAGCGGCCTTGCGCGCGCGGACGAACTCAGGAATTGCATTTGTATCGTATCCCGAGAAATGGCCGATGGTGGTCTCGGTGATCGCGATTCCCGCAGTGTTGAGAACAAAGTCGTCGGCGCTGTGGATCACCTCCGGCAGGCCGTCCATCAGCATGCGATAGCCTTTCGCGGGAACGATGTCGTAAATGACGGTCCAGCGCTCGCCTTCGAGATAAGACGACCAGTTGTTGTGCGCGATCACCACCTTGCCGTCTTTCGTGTAACTGCCGGTCGCGACAAACGCGCTGCAATGCTCAGGAACGGAGTTGGTTGCGCTCTGGACCCCATGTTGTTTGTCGTACTGCTTGTTGTAGTAGCTCCACTCGGTGAGGGCGTTCAGGCCGATCACATCCCAAACGTCCAGCTTCACGCCGTGGGCATTTGCTCCGTCTGCGATTCCCTGCAACTCCTCGCGATATTCCTGCTCAATGTGGGACCACATCATGGTTTGTGCGGCGCCCCGAAAGAACGACCACGGCTTCTTGTAATCGTGATCGGCTTCGAGTTTGACCACGTTCAGTGCGTCTTCGACCTCGTGCGCCAGTAAATATCCGTTCTGATATCCGATCTGGTGCGGCGTTCCTTGCAGGTGAACGAACGTCCAGCCGTTCTTTTGTGGAAGGCGGAAGGCACCGTGCAAGTCATCGGATGCGGCCTGAGTCGAATCGCGGGATAAAAGCAAACCTGCAACAATCAACAAGATGGGGGCAAGAACAAGGGTTCGGCGCACTTGCGTCTCCTTGAACAACAGCGAATTCTAGCAGAGCCTTGCCACGGTGTACTCTGATTGCTGATGATCGCGTTCGTCACCGGCGCAACCGGATTTCTGGGCAGCCACGTAGCTCGTGCTTTGGCCGAGCAAGGCGCCGATCTGCGCCTGCTGGTCCGCGCGAGCAGCAATACGAAGAACATTGACGATCTGAAGGCGGACCGGGTGATTGGCGATCTGCGCGATCCTGCGTCGCTAGAGAAAGGCATCGCCGGATGCGACGCCATCTTCCACGTAGCGGCCGACTATCGCCTCTGGGTACGCGATCCGGACGAAATGTATCGGTCAAACGTGGAAGGCACGCGGGCGATACTCTCGGCGGCACGCAAGAATAATGTGCAGCGCGTGGTTTACACATCCAGTGTTGCGACGATGGGGTTCACCTCGAACGGACAGCCTGCCGACGAAGACTCTCCGGTCTCGCTCGAGAACATGATTGGCCCTTACAAACGCTCGAAGTTTATGGCCGAGCAGGTCGCAATCGAAGCGGCGCGGGCCGGGCAAGACGTCGTGATCGTCAATCCAACAACACCTATTGGCGAACGCGATATCAAGCCCACGCCTACGGGCCGTATCGTGGTTGATTTCCTGAAGCGCAAGTTCCCTGCTTATGTCGATACGGGATTGAACCTGGTTGACGCGACCGAATGCGCGCACGGCCACATCGCGACGCTCGAACACGGAAGAAGCGGCGAACGATACGTACTCGGGGGCGAGAATCTTACGCTTAAGCAGATCCTCGATAAATTAGGCGCAATTACTGGATTGCCTTCTCCCAACATTCGTGTCCCCTATGTGATGGCGCTGGCGACGGGGGTTGTGGACGAAATGATTACGGGGCGAATACGCGGGAAGGAGCCGCGCGCGACCGTTGATGCCGTGCGGATGGGCCGCAAGAAGATGTTCGTTTCATCCGGCAAGGCTGAGCGTGAACTGGGCTGGAAATGCATGCCCGCCGAGAATGCGCTGCGGCGCGCGGTGGAGTGGTTTCGCGCCGAGGGCTACGCGTGAGCTGCATTCGCTGAGTACTTCCCTTTTGTAACGCATGTTTATCCAGGTTAGTCTGCGGAGCTGAGTTCAAAGAGCTTGCCAAAAATCGCCATCATCGCTGCACTGGAACGCGAATTACAGCCGCTGGTGAAAACCTGGCGTAAGAATGCAGTCCAGCACGATGGGCGGAATTTTGCCTTCTACGAGTCCAATTACGCGGTCGCGGTCTGCGGCGGTATCGGAGCCGAATCGGCGCGACGTGCGGCCGAAGTTGCAGTCAGAAACTACTCTCCGGAGATCCTCATTTCCGCTGGGTTGGCCGGAGCGCTGACTCCCGAACTGCATGTGGGCGAGACCATCTTTCCGGCAGTTGTCATTGACACCGGCGATGGCAGCCGGCATGAAACGGCCATTGGGCCTGCCCCGTTAGCAAAAACCGCGCTTGGGCGCACGGTGTTAGCGACTTACTCCGACGTCGCAACTTCTGCCCAAAAGCACCAGCTTGCAAAATCCTACGGCGCTCACGCCGTTGACATGGAAGCGGCAGCCGTGGCCCGCGCTGCGGAAAGCCACAATCTTCTATTTATTTCTGTGAAGGCTGTCTCTGACGAACTGGATTTCGAAATTCCCGGACTGGGCCGTTTCGTTCGCAATGGCCAGTTTCAGAACGGCGCGTTTGTTGGATACATCGTTGTTCGCCCCTGGTTGTGGCTCGCGACCTTGCGCCTGGCGCGAAATACGAAGCTCGCTTCGGAAAACCTCTGCGCGTGGCTGCGCGAAAGCGCGCTGACCCATACAATAGTTGCAGGACAGCAAAGCACAGGCGGACCGCTTGTGCCACACAATCCGAAGCTGGGGTGACTTAAGGCCGGACTAACGACCTCGATAATTATTGTGGCTACTGCTGAACAACTAACGTCTGATCCAACCTCCAAAAAAATTCCGGCCACCATGCTGGCTGCGGTCTATCGCGGCAAGAACGATGTGCGGCTCGAAACCGTTCCCGTGCCGGAAATCGGGCCTGCGGAGATTCTGGTCAAGGTCAACACTTGCGGGATCTGCGGAACTGACCTGAAGAAGATCGCGACTGGCTCCCACTCTGCTCCGCGGATTTTTGGTCACGAAACTTCAGGCACTGTGGCCTGTGTCGGGGCCAGAGTTTCGCAGTGGAAGCCTGGGGATCGAGTCATGGTGTTTCATCACATTCCCTGCGGAACCTGCTACTACTGCCATCACAAAACTTTTGCTCAATGCGAAACGTACAAGAAAGTAGGCTGCACCGCCGGATTTGAACCCTCAGGCGGCGGCTTTGCTGAATATGTGCGGGTCATGGACTGGATCGTTGAAGAGGGGACCGTCCGCATTCCGCCGGAGACGAGTTTTGAGCAGGCCTGCTTTGTCGAGCCAGTCAATACCTGCATGAAGGGCATCGAGCGGATGCTATTGGAGCCCGGGGAAACGGTGCTCGTGATCGGCCAGGGTCCCATCGGTATCATATTGAGTACATTGGCGAAACGCGCGGGAGTGAACGTAATCACTTCCGATTTGTATGAGCAGAGGCTTACAATATCTAAAGATTTCGGACTCGACAACACAATCAATGCTTCGCACTCGGACGTGGTGGCCGAAGTGCGAAAACGGACCGAGGGCCGTGGAGCCGACGCCGCTATTTTGGCGGTAGGAAGCAACAGCCTGATTCGGACCGCGATGGATGCGGTGCGTCCCGGTGGCCGGGTTTTGCTGTTTGCTCAGACGCAACATGGCGACGCGGTATTCGATCCGGCAGCAGTTTGCGTTGATGAAAAAACATTGATCGGCTCTTACAGCGCATCTATTGATTTACAGCCGGAGTCGGTCAGGTTTGTCATGGGGCAGGAGATGGCGTTGGAGCGTCTGATCAGCCACCGTTTCCCCCTGACTGAGGCCGTTGAGGCATTACGGCTTGCGGCCGATCCGCAGCCCGGGTCGATGAAGATCGTGATACAGCCCGGCAG
>JBKPSP010000057.1:0-42531 GCA_046735175.1 Acidobacteriota bacterium | reverse complement strand
ATATCTGTGTGCATATGACTTCTCAAGGCAGCGGGCTGCGGATCTATTCAGCGGCATTGGTCGCAAGCAGCCAGAACAAAGGCCCGTTCGCAGATTGGAGCATCGCGCAGCAGGTTTCAATCGCGAGGAGCCGCTCGCTTCAACAGCAGCTCACTGAAACCATTCAGAAGACCAGGTTCCCTCTCAAATCCTTGACTGTGCCTTTGCGCCCTCTGAATAACATCATCGTTCCGGCTCTCGCGGTTGAGATTGCTCCCGCCAACGGACAAGTCTCTCAACTCGCGTCCGCCGATTATCAGAGTATGGTTTCCGCCGTCCTCGCAAACGCGATCTCGACTGTTCGAGACCGACTGGAGAGCGGACGGTGATCCCACGAAACCTGGCGGTCAGCGTTGCCATCTTGTGCTCGCTTACCTTCGGGATGTCTCTTTATCTGTGGGAGCTGCGGCATCGCGAAGCCGTGAATAGCCAGCGAGAACCGCTGCCACAGCACGTCGCCGCGCCGGCAACCGGCCAAACCGAAAGCATTACGCTCATGATCGCGCACGACGACGGCGGAGAACTCCACCCAGAATCGCTGGCCTTGCCGGTTTCCAACAATCAACAGGAACGCGTGCAGGAGATCTTGCGCCAACTACTGACGGTTTATCAGGCGAAGGGCTCCCCTCACCCACTCACGTCGAATGCCGAAATTCGCAACGTCTACCTGACCCAGTCTGAAATCGCCGTTGTAGACGTGAACGGCGCGTTTGCCGACGGGCAAACGTCGGGGGTCCTGGCCGAAGAATTGACGCTAGTCTCATTCACCCAGACATTGGCCCTGAATGCTCCGAATATTTCCGCAGTCAAGTTCCTGGTGGATGGCAAAGAGCGCGAAACGCTGGCAGGCCATGCGGATATTTCCAGCGCATTCAGCACCGCCGATGCCTCTCAACTAGCACACCAACTAACCGCGAAATAAGTGTTCCCTCAGTGCGCTGTTCCTCTGCGAACCTCTGCGTCCTCTGTGGTTAACGTTTTTTGCGTCAGCCAATAGAGGCTTTAACCACAGAGGGCACAGAAGTTCACAGAGGTAACGCGACAGAGTCACCCTGCTAGAATCGCCCGCATGTTCTATCGTTCCGATAACCGCGCGCCCGACCAGATGCGGCCCGTCAACATCCTTCCCGACTATATCCCCACCGCCGAAGGATCGGTCCTGATCGAGGTTGGCAACACACGCGTCATCTGCACCGCGTCCATCGAAGAGTCTGTGCCCACGTTCCTGCGAAATAGCGGGAAAGGCTGGGTCACCGCGGAGTACGGCATGCTGCCCCGTTCCACCCTCACCAGGTCAGCCAGAGAATCCGCTCGCGGCAGGATCGGAGGACGCACTCATGAAATTCAGCGCCTGATTGGGCGTTCCTTGCGGGCCGTAATGGACCTTCAGCGCTTGGGGGAACGGTCGGTCCTGCTGGATTGCGACGTAATTCAGGCCGACGGCGGAACGCGAACTGCCTCCATCACGGGTGCGTTCGTGGCGCTGGGACTGGCGCTCGAAAAACTCGTTCAGGCAGGCACCCTTTCGGCAGTCCCGCTGAAGGATTTTGTGGCCGCGGTCAGTGTAGGCATTGTAGATGGCGAACCTTTGCTCGATCTTTGCTATGAAGAAGACAGCCGCGCCGACGTCGATATGAATTTCGTGATGACGGCGGGCAATAAGTTCGTGGAAGTCCAGGCCACCGCCGAGCACCAGGTTTTTGACGAAACTCAGCTCAAAAACATGATTGCTCTTGCTCAGCACGGGCTGAAATCTCTATTGGCCAAGCAGCAATCGATACTAAAAGACATCGCCCTGCTGCAATAAAGCCCTTCGTTATGTGAATTTGCAGTATCGCTCGTTCGCGCTTCGAGGTTCCGGGAACCCTAGTCCTTGTTCCGTTTTCGTAACAAAATTTTTTTTTACAATCGGCTTGCGAATTTATGTGCCACGATCAAATTACTTGCAGACCGGCCGGGCGTGGACAGAAACTCTACGTTGACCCCCTCGAGACGGGAGTTTGAAAGACCACGTCCGGCAGTCATACTTTCCCGCCAGGTCGCCGGACTTGTCTCTTTTAGCGCGGCTGCTAAAATCATCCTGTCGCGAGCGGGAGTAGTTCAGCGGTAGAACGCCAGCTTCCCAAGCTGGATGTCGCCGGTTCGATCCCGGTCTCCCGCTCCAATTCAAGTACGGGTTAATCTTGAAACGCTATCTCTGGCTGGCTTCTCCTGCCACGACTCTCGCATTAAACTCTGCAGATTTGTTCCGAGGGACTGACAAAGACTTCCAACCGTCAGCTTTGAAGTGTTTGGCGAGGAAGACGATCTGCCCGCAATGGTAACCGTAGTGCGCGATCTGGCGATTGATGGCCTGCATCACCGAATGCGGTTCGCCGCGGATGGTAATTTTTCGGGTGAGATCGGAGTCGGAGAGAGGTTCGAGGGCGTTGAAGACGACGGCCCAACCTTCGTTCCACATGCGCATGAGGTCTACACGGGTTGCGGGCGGGGCCGCGAATTCGCTGTCGCGGTTGCGATTGGGCTTCTCGCCGTCGCTGGTGAGGAAATCCGTCCAACGCGATCGCATGTTTCCCGCCATGTGCTTGGCGATGATGGCGATCGAATTCATCTCCTGATCGAGCGCCTGGAACAACTGCTCATCGCTGACTTGCTCCATGGCGCCTTCGGCGGTTTTCTTCTGGAAACGAAAGAGTGTGAGCGAATCCTGCAGATACGAAGTAGTGAATTCGTGCGCCATGGTTACACCTTGAACTGATCGTCAATCTCGACCTGATAACCGGCGGCCAGGCGATTGCTTTCGTTCGCCATGCCGACCACCGCCATCAATTCGCGAAATTGATCGTCAGTCATGCCTTTCTTTTTTGCGGCAGCTGTGTGCGAAGCGATGCAGTAGCCGCATTGGTTGGTCACGCTCACCGCGACGTAGATCATCTCCTTGGTCAATGGATCGAGCGCGCCAGGAGCCATAATCTGTTTGATGCTCTCCCAGGTCCGCTTCAACGCCGCCGGATCATTCGCCAGCGCCTTCCAGAAGTTGTTGATCCAGTCGGTCTGGCGGGTGCGCATGATGTCGTCATAAATGGCACGCACCTCGGGAGAACCGTCGGCGTATTCGATGAGGCCAAGAGTTGCCATGCAGTGTCTCAAAACAACAAACCACAGAGGGCACAGAGGACCACAGAGAAGTGCGCCTCAGCTCCCTCTGTGTTCCTCTGTGCCCTCTGTGGTTGAGATTCTTTCAGACGCCGTGGAATCCAATCGCCGCGAGTGGAACCAGCTCATATGTGGCAGTGCACGCTCCACTCCACGGCGCGCGGCAATGAGTTCAGCCGTAATCGCCACCGCAATCTCCTCTGGCGTGATCGCGCCGAGGTCGAGACCCACGGGGGCATGAACGCGCTCAAACAGCTGCTCGGGGATTCCCTCTTTCACCAGCTCGCGGAAAATCGTAATCGTCTTGCGCTTCGATCCGATCATGCCAACATACCGTGCACGAGTT
The DNA here is from genome assembly GCA_046735175.1 of Acidobacteriota bacterium. GTDB lineage: Bacteria > Acidobacteriota > Terriglobia > Terriglobales > Acidobacteriaceae > Gp1-AA145. Next base: position 38,990 of record JBKPSP010000057.1, on the reverse strand, counting down.
TGTATTGCCCAGCGCAGCACGCGCATGTCGTCGCGATGGCCGCGAGTGACGATCACGACGTAAGAAGACTCATTCGGCGTGAGGCGAGCCATTGCCTGATCAAAATCTTCCGCTATCACCTCGCTCGCCTGAGGAAAACGCTCGCGGTTGGCATAACTCTCGCGATCGTCAATCACGGTGATGTCGAATCCGGCGAGCTGAGCCACTTTGTAGAGGCTTTGCGCAACGTGGCCTGCGCCAAAAATGTAGAGCCTCGCAACTGGAAGCACCGGCTCGACGAAGATGTCGAGCGTCCCTCCGCAAACCAATCCGGTGTCGTATTTCGGATTCTGGTTGAGATTGAACGTCAGGGTACGGCACTTCTCGCTTTCCATAACCTCGCGAGCCGCTTGCCAGACCTCGGCTTCTACACAGCCGCCGCCGATGGTGCCGAAGATGGAACCGTCGTCGCGGACCAGCATCTTCGCGGTCTCGAATGAGGGAACCGAACCGCGCACGTTGACGATGGTCGCGACGGCGCCGCGCCGGCCTTGCTGGCGGAGCGCGACGATCTGTTCGTAGATGTCCACGGAATGATTATTTGGCGGCGGGAAACGGAAGTCAAACTGCTGTGTTAGGTTGATCTCGACAGAAATCACATGAAAGCAATTCGCATACACGAGACCGGCGGGCCCGAGGTCCTTCGCTACGAGGACATCCCCGACCCTCAACTACGAAAAGATCAGGTGCTGGTGCGTGTGAGAGCTTGCGCCATGAACCATCTCGACCTGTGGGTCCGGCAAGGTATTCCCAAAGTTCCGCTACCGCACATTCTGGGAAGCGATGTTGCCGGAGAAGTCGTCGAAATCGGCGAGTACGTTTCTGCATTCACAGTTGGGCAGCGGGTCCTACTGGCGCCCATGCACTATTGCGGCCACTGCGAAAAGTGCATGGCCGGTCTTCAGAATCAGTGCCGCGGGTTCACCGTGCTCGGCAATGCGGTGGACGGGGGCAACTGCGAACTGATCGCGGCGCCGGCAACGAACGTAATTCCCTTCCCCGACTCGCTGGATTTCAATCAAGCCGCTAGCGTTCCGCTGGTATTCGTTACGGGATGGCACATGCTGGTGGGACGCGCTCAGATCAAGCCGGGGCAAACGGTGCTGGTGCTCGGCGCAAATTCCGGCGTGGGGATTGCGGGAATTCAGATCGCGAAACTATTTCAGTGCAGCGTCATTACCACCGCTGGAGATGACCGCAAAGCCGAGCGTGCTCGAGAACTGGGCGCCGATTACGTGATCAATCATTATCAGCAGAAGATCTCGGAGGAAGTCCGCAGAATCACCAGCGAGCAAGGCGTGGACATTGTGCTGGAGCACGTCGGCTCCGCAACCTGGGATGAAAGCGTGCGATCGTTAAAGCCCGGAGGCACCCTGGTCACCTGCGGCGCAACCACCGGGCCGCAGGTCGGAATCGATCTGAGATTCCTCTTTTCTCGCCAATTGTCGCTCCTGGGCTCATATATGGGGACGATGGGAGAGCTGCACGAAGTCTTAAAGCATGTTTTCAGCGGCAAGTTGAAGCCGGCTGTGGACCGCACGTTTCCACTCAGCGAGGCGCGCGCCGCACACGAGTACATGGAAAAGAGCCAGATGTTCGGCAAGATCGTACTCAACCCTTAACACCTTCTTCACCACAGAGACACAGGGGCACAGAGAAAATTGGGAAATTGTGAAATTTCGTAATTGCGTAATTTGCAAACTGATCTGAGGTGCTTTCAATTTCCCAATTTCTCAATTACAAAATTCCCCAATTCTTCTCTGTGCCTCTGTGCCTCTGTGTCGCTGTGGTGAATGATTTAGAATATCCACATGGCGAATGCGCTCGATTTCGGTCCCTATGTAGACATTGAAAACGGCAAGCGGGTCGTAAAGGAGTTGGAATACGGTAACCCTACGCCCGAGGGCGTGGTGCTCACGACCGTTGACAACGTCATCAACTGGATGCGCAAGAACTCCATCTGGCCGATGACCTTCGGCCTGGCTTGCTGCGCGATCGAGATGATGTCCATGGGCGCGTCGCGGTTTGATATTGCACGGTTCGGCGCCGAAGTCTTTCGCCCTTCCCCTCGGCAGTCTGACCTGATGATCATCGCCGGCCGCGTCTCGAACAAGATGGCGCCGGTCATTCGTCAGCTTTGGGAGCAGATGCCGGAACCGAAGTGGGTGATCTCGATGGGCGCGTGTGCTACGTCGGGTGGCGTGTTCAACAACTACGCTCTGGTGCAGAGCGTGAACCAGGTCATCCCCGTGGACATCTACGTGCCTGGCTGCCCTCCGCGGCCGGAGCAGTTGATCTACTCAATCACGCTGCTACAGCAGAAAATTCAGGCCGAGCGCGGGACGATCAAACGGGCGCTGAACATCAATTCGTAGTTGCTAGCGAAGCGAATTTTGTACCTTCTTTGGCGCAATCATCATCCATGCGTCGCGCACGTGTGCCGCTAGTTCTTCATCACTGATGTGCTCCAGTTCAACTCCTATCCATCCGCGAACTCCGACATAGGGCGGCTTGTAATAGGTTTTCGGCGCAGTTTTGATCAACATGCCTTGTACTCCGGGAGCAGCGGGGAGCCAGAGCGCGATGTGGCCGTCATTGTGATGGTTGTTAGAAAACATCGCGAAGACCTTCTTGTTGACAAAAAACGTCGGCTCGCCGTGCGAGAGCTTCTCACTGGCACCGGGCATCGTCAGGCATATTCGTCGCACTCGGCGCAGATGTTCTTCGTGATCTGAAGAAGTCCTGTTAATGCCCCTTGCCGAGGTCATGGTTCGGTTATACCTAGCTGCGCGGTGGTCTGTCATATAATTCCGCATTCTCATCATGCGGAAGACAACCCTCACTCCCACCGGCCCCACCATTGTTGCGCAAGCACCCTGCCGCGCCGATCTGGCGGGCGGAACCATCGATCTGTGGCCGCTGTATCTGTTTCATCCGGGCGCGCTCACTCTGAATTTCGCGGTCAATATTCTGACCACTTGCCGCATAACTCCGCTGAAAGACCCTGGCATTCATCTTCGTTCATTGGACACCAAGCGGGAAGAAGACTTCAAAGACTTTTCCGATCTGCAGGGGAGAAGCAAGTTCCGCCTCCCCATCCCCGCGCGATTGTCGCAGTTCTTTGCTCCGAAAGAAGGCTTGCTGATCGAGACGGATTCAGAGTCGCCGGCAGGCGCCGGAATATCAGGATCATCAGCTTTGATGATCGCAACCACGGCGGCCCTCGCAAGATTTACCAACCGGCACCTCACGCTCGAGCAAATGCGCGTCATCGCACAAAACGTGGAGGCGCAGATCATCGAAGTCCCTACCGGCTGCCAGGATTACTATCCGGCACTTTACGGCGGAGTGAGCGCCATCCACTTGAACGCCGACGGCATTTACCGCGAGGCCATTCCGATTCTGCCCGAAGAGATTGAATCGCGGTTTGTGCTGGCATACACGGGCGCTCCCCGCAAGTCTGGGATCAACAATTGGGAAGTGTTCAAGGCCCACGTTGAGGGTGACAGACGAGTGTTCCGAAACTTCGAGCGGATCGCGAGCATAGCGCACTCCATGCATCAGGCACTGGTGGCCGGTGATTGGGACGGCGTAGCGCGACTGCTGCGCGAAGAATGGAAGTTCCGGCGCAGCAATGCTCCTGGGATTACGACTCCGCTCATCGATAAGCTGATCAGCGTTGCCGGGAAAAACGGCGGCAAGGCAGCAAAGGTCTGCGGCGCGGGTGGCGGCGGCTGCGTAATCTTTCTTGTCGAGAAAGGTGCGGCCAGCCGAGTGGCGACGGCAATCGGAGATGCAGGGGCGCGTGTGCTGCCGCTGCAAGTGGCGAGGGATGGATTGCGCATTCCCCCGCTTTGAGAAGCTTTTAACCGCAGAGGTCGCGCGCGCGAGAGAGAGAGGACCAGCGGAGTTCGCAGAGAAAACCTCCAAGGATCAATCGAAGACGGCGTCCCTGAGAAATCCGTTTAATTCTTCCTGCGCGGGGGTTATCCCTCCAGGTAGCACTCCGCCGTTGTAATCAGCCATCCGATTTTTCCATTTCAGAAAGTCAGTAATGGATTGCGGCTCGATGCGCACCTCCACCCGGCGCAGGCTGGCTAGCAGTAGGTTCATCTCATAACGAAACCCAACAGCTCCGCGCAGTTTCTTCGAAGACGCCATCGACATGCGGACATCACGGGCGCGCAGTTCTAGCAGGCCCCAGCCGTTTGGCAGCTCCGAGGTCTGAATCAGTCCCGCGGGTGCGAGGTAGAAACGTTCGCACCCCATGCCCCGCTCGGCTTTGCAACGAAAGGGCTTTTCTCGATCGATCAGGAAATCGGCGCGGGAAACCTTGCACTCGACCAACACGGAGTGGCATGCGCGCTTCCAACCAATCGCATCAGGAGTTTCGCCGCTGGCACAACTCTGTTCTGAAAGGACTACCCCGCATCCGTAAGAGCGCAGCCAGGCGACGGCGCGGGCAACGAGTTTTTCGTGAGTCATGCCAATAGACTGGCGCCCCATCCTAGTCTGAGAGAAGTAACTCATCAGAGTCTGCGGAACGCACGGCTGGCCATTGCGTGGCAGACTACTTAGTTCGATGAACGTCCTCGAATTCACATTCCTGGTCTGGATAGGCTCTCTACTCGCCGGCTTTCTCGGCGCGCTCACCGGCCTTGGCGGTGGTGTAGTTCTAGTACCGCTCCTCACCCTGGTGTTCAAAGTGGATTTCCGCTATGCAATTGGCGCGTCACTGGTGTCGGTGATTGCGACTTCCTCGGGATCGGCCGCGGCTTACGTCAAGGAAGGGTTCTCGAACATCCGCATCGGAATGTTTCTGGAGATCGCAACCACGGTAGGAGCGATACTGGGCGCATATCTGACCGCGAAGGTACCGGCGAGCGCGTTGGCTGTAATCCTTGGCATCGTGCTGATCTACTCCGCGTTCGTCGCGCGCCGAACCCGGCCGCGAATGGAAACTCCCGATCCGCCCGACCCGCTTGCCACAAAGCTGAAAATGAACGGGACATTCCCCGACACGAGCGGCGTACGCAGCTACAACGTGTATCGCGTCCCGGCGGGATTCGGAATCATGTTCGGCGCGGGAGCGATCTCCGGACTTTTAGGCATTGGCTCCGGCGCGCTGAAGGTTGTGGCTATGGACCAGGCAATGAAGATTCCTTTTAAGGTTTCGACTACCACCAGCAATTTTATGATCGGGGTCACGGCCGCCGCGAGCGCCGGCGTTTACTTGAGCCGCGGATACATTGATCCCGGACTTGCCATGCCGGTCATGCTTGGCGTTCTGATCGGATCACTCATGGGAACGCGGGTGCTGGTCAAGACACAAACCAAACTGCTCCGGCTGGTTTTCAGCGGCGTGATTGTGCTCCTGGGATTGCAGATGGTCTTCAAGGGCCTGCATGGAGGTTTCTAGTGAAAACCAGGCACGTTGATGAGCAAAAGCTCGAGAATCGCATCGCCAATCTCCTTCGACTGGGAGTTGTGCTGTCCGCATTCGTCGTCATAAGCGGTGCGATCCTGTATGTCGGCCTTCATCCGTTGTCGCGGGTAAGCTATCGCACATTTCAAGGTGAGCCCGACGAACTGAAGACCGCTCACGGAGTGGTTCGCTATGCGTTTTCCGGCAGTGCGCAAGGGATCATGCAGCTTGGGCTGCTGCTTCTGATCGCGACGCCAATCGCGCGAGTCATTTCCTCAGCGGTGGCATTTGCGATCGAAGGCGACAAAATGTATCTGCTGTTCACGCTTCTGGTGCTAGCAGTGCTGCTCTACAGCTTATTCGGATCGTTTCTTATTCTTTGAGATTGTGTGTGGTTGTGTGGCATGGGGCGCTCGCCCGTGCAGGCGGGCCTCATATGCGGGCGGCCTGTGCTACACGAAGCGTAATCAACGTCACCTCCGGGGGACAGTTCAGCCGCACGGGAACTCGAATCGTGCCAATCCCCAGGTTCGTGTAAAGCATCAGTTTTCCGATCTCGTACAAACCTCGCGGATACTTCCGCGCCATCTGTGGAAGCCACGGCGCTCCGATTCCCGGAATCCAGATCTGACCTCCATGCGAATGCCCGGCCAGTTGTAGATCAACAGGAGCAAACGACACCTCATCGGCAAAATCAGGCTCATGGGCGAGCAGAATTGCTGTTTCGTTCTGAGGGACCGCTCTCAGCGCAGCGCCAAGATCAGGGCGGCCTTCGAGCACATCGTCCACTCCCGCGAGCCAAATTCTTGCCTGGCCGCGCTGAAACGGAACTGCGCGGTTCATCAATACCGGAATTCCGTGGCCTTGAAGCGCGTTCACAACATAGCTGGGATTAGAAGCCCCATCATGGTTTCCCAGGACTGCATAAATGCCATGTGAAGCCCGCAACTGGCCTAACAGCGCCGCACACGGCCCTGCATTCTTCGCAAAACGCGAGGCGTTTCCCCGGCGATAATCTGTTACCGGAACGGTCACAAAGTCACCCGTGAGCACAACCAGATCAGGGTGAAGCCCGTTCACCACCTCCACGCCTTTACGGATGGGGACAACGGAAAAGTTTTCGTCGTAGTGGAAATCGCTCAGGTGGGCGATAGTAAATCCATCGAAATCAGGAGGCAGACGGCGTAACCGAATCTCGACGCGAGTCAGTTGCGGCCGGTTAGATTCGACAAAACCGGCGGCTCCGGCTACCGCGGTGCCGGCAGCAGTCAGCCCGCCAGCGTAAAGGAATTTACGCCTGGTCAGCAAAGAGGCGCCGAATGTACAGGAATGAACAGAACTTAGATTTTAATGGACGTCCCGGGTCTTTGCGGCAGCCGCCTCTTTACGAGGAACATAGATGCGCAAGTAGAACATGAATGCAACCACGGCGAGGTTGACCAGGAAAATCGAGACGTGAAGAAGACTGACTCGGTGGGCAAGGCGATCAATCTCGTAGGGCAGGTAGATCGCGCCTGACACCAACGCGACCCACTCAGCCCAGGCCCGCGCGCGCCATAGGCCGAATGCCTCCGCAAAACGCAACCCTGAATAGACAGATGCCACCAGCACCACGTGCCACAGTTTGACGTTGCTCAAGCGGTCGGCCAGCCGAAACAGCATGTGCGCAAAGTGACGGTCCGGGCTGATATGCATGTAATTCAGAAACGCGCCTGCAACGTCGCTGGGGTCAAGCCAGTAGAGACTGATGGCGGCACCCAGAACGACAATCCCTTTGATCAACTCCAGCAGGGCAATCGAGCGCAGTGCCTGGCGGCGAGCGCGATGTTCTTCGCTGCCCAGGATTAGATGATCGATACGAGGTCCCATCAGGCGCGCCCATCAGGGCTGCGGAAATTCGCTCGTAACTCCTCGACGATCTCCCGTGCCGCTTGGCTGGCCGCTTCATGCTGTGTGACATCAAAGGAAATCGCGCCTACCCTGGCGTGTCCGCCACCCCCATAGCGTTCACAAACTTTGGCAAGATTCACCCGGGGCGGCGACGGCGCCCAGGGATTCGATCCCACGGAAACCTTCACCCGGAAACTGCTCTTACTCAACCCCACGCTGTAAACCGATTCGGGATGAAGATAGTACGGGACAAATTTGTTGTAGCCCTCGAGTTCCTGGTCCGTGACATCGAAGAACAGCGTGCCGTCGCGGGATTCAATGCGCTCCCGCAGCACGTCGATAGAATTACGATGCCGCTGAAGCAACGGTGGAAGTAGTGGCGCGACAAACGGCGCCGCTACCACCCCCGCGAGCGACCGGCTCGCCAGGAGCGGGATCAATTTCGGCAGAAAGCCGGGATCCTGGGTTGATTCGATAATCATGGTGAGCTGCATCGCCGGCTCTTTCATCTCCACAGCAGTTTTTGCATCGGCATAAAGCGCCCCATCAATGATATCCGTCCAATGCACGAGTTCGGCTACGGGCGCGGGATTGAAGCCAAATCGCTGCTCGGCGATCGTGGCAATGAAGCTGGTACAGGAGCGGAAACCCGGATCGTAGAACTTGCGGTTGCTCTGGTCCTGCTCAAAATGCGTGGCGTCCTCGGGACTCAGGAAAGCGCTCTCGTGATGATCGAGCCACCACGTGATCTTCGGCGAACTGGAGTACTTGAAATCGACGATGGCATTTTCTTCGCCATCGAAATCGTCTTCGTTAAACAGAGATCCGGCACGGTGCAACAGCCCCGAGTAGACGAACTTCACATCGTTCCGGATTCTCTCCCCATAAAAGCGCGAAAACAGTGCCGCCGATGACGCGCCATCAAAACACCGGTCGTGATAAAAGACTTTAACTCTCAAGCGCTTCCTTTCTGGTCGGTCCCAGCTCAGTTCGAGCTAAAAGGAAATAGGAATGCCACTTCAGGCAGGGTCCTGTCAAGTGACGCCTACAGCTTACCGAGCCAGCCTTGCTGCCCAATCCCCAACGAAGGGAAGCTCGTAGCCATCACCGAGTGCAGCTTTCAACAGCAATGTGGCCCACAAGATTGTTACGGCCAACGCTCCAACCCCGATCAGAAGCCACGCAATCAGCGATCCACCCAGCGGAAGAATCGAAAACAACAAGAACAGCACGCGAAGAACCACCGCAATGACGCAAGCTGCGGCGGTAAATAGCAATCCTTGCCAAGCGTGAAATCGTACGAAGACGCGATGCCGCAGCGCAGGAACGACTAAGAACACGACCGCGGGAAGAATAGCAACATATGCCAGGGCCCCCAAAATATGGTCGGTCACATCGGAAGCACGAAACGCATCCGAGCCGGTATTCACCGACGATCCACAAGCCGGACAAAAGGCGCTGATCTCAGGCATCTCCGCGGCGCAGTTTGAGCAAATCATGATCGGTCTAGAGATGATACTTGAGATTTCGGAACCGTCGTTGGTCGTTGGTCGTTGGCCATTGGTCGTTGGCCGTTCTGCCTGAAAGCCAGGTAAGCATGACGCAATGATGCAACAGTCGCCTAGCTAACGGGCAACGACGAACGGCCAAGGACCAACGACCAACCACCCATTCACCGTTTGTCATTCCTCCCCTGCCACCATAGAATCTGAATCTTCGTCATGCCATCGCAAACGCACTTTTCAATTGAGAAACACTCTTCCCGCTCGCGCATCTGGCGCGTTCTGGGCGCGCTGGGCGTCGGCATCATAGTGATCGTATTGGTGGGAATGGGCTGGTTTCTGAGCGTCGCACGCTCTGCCCTCCCCGAGCTCGATGGAACTTTGCCCGTACCCGGAGTCGCCGCACCCGTCAGCGTCACGCGCGATGGTCACGGAGTTCCCACTATCGAGTCCGCGACTATCGACGACCTCTTTTTCGCGCAAGGATTCATCACGGCCCAGGACCGCCTATTTCAGATGGATCTCTTGCGGCGCGCCGCTACCGGAGACCTTTCTGAAATCGTGGGAGACGTCGCGCTGGAACATGACCGCCGGCAGCGGATTCTCGGCATCAGGGCGGCTGCTGAAAAGGGCCTGCAGTCCGCAACCGAGGAAGATCGCAAGCAGTTCTCGGCGTATGCACGCGGCGTGAATGCATTCATCAACTCGCACCGAGACCGGCTGCCTTTGGAGTTTCGCATTCTCGGCTACACGCCAAGGCCCTGGACAATGCAGGACTCGCTTGCGATCGGCAATCAGATGATCCAGACCTTGAGCATCACCCCGGCCGACACCATCACGCGCGAAAAAGTGCTGGCCAAGCTCGGCCCGCAACTGACGGCCGATCTTTATGTCAATACCTCGTGGCGAGACCATCCTCCTACGCAAGCAGCGCCAGCCTTAGACGCCGCACCGCCGGCCCAGAGTTCAGCGCCGGGTTCCGTTGCATTAGCTCGGTCTCCCGCTCCACCGGCTCTCGCGTGGCTTCAGCCATTGCCGGACGACGAACCATTCCGTCCAGGCTCGAACAACTGGGTGGTTTCCGGCGCACACACTACCACCGGCAAACCACTTTTATCGAATGACATGCACCTCGGCCATCAAATGCCGAACTTGTGGTATGAAGCCCATCTGAAGTCGGGCGATCTCGATGTGGTGGGCGTCACCTTGCCGGGTTATCCGTATGTGATCGTCGGCCATAATCAGCGCGTGGCATGGGGATTCACAAATGTCGGGCCGACGGTCGAAGATTTGTACGTCGAGAATTTCAACGATCAAGGCGAGTACTTGACTCCTGAGGGCTGGAAGAAAGCTGACACTCGGTCGGAAGTCATCCACGTTAAGGGCAAGCCTGATGTGCAGCTCAACGTAACTCTGACTCGACACGGCCCAGTTGTGTCCGATTTGTCACCCGGAGAAACGCGAAGGCTGGCTCTGCGCTGGACGCTCTATGACGGCGTCCGCAACCCGTTCTATCGCGTCGATCTAGCAAAAAACTGGCAGGAATTTCGCGAAGCTTTTGCCACCTTCGACGCACCGGGGCAAAATGTCGTGTACGCGGACGTTGACGGAAACGTCGGATACCAGGCGACAGGCAAGGTTCCGATTCGAGCCTCCGGCGACGGCAGCCTTCCCGCCGATGGAAGCAACAATGCCCACGAGTGGACCGGCTATGTCCCTTACGACAAAATGCCGTCCGTGCTGAATCCTCCCTCCGGAATCATTGGCACCGCGAATGGTCGGATCACGCCGGATGGCTATCCATATTCGATCAGCGCCGAGTGGGAAGCGCCTTACCGCACAGATCGCATTTATCGGGTCCTGAGTTCGGGCAAAAAGTTTTCTGCGAGCGACATGTTGGCACTGCAAACCGACATCTACTCAGACCTGGACCATTTCGTCGCCGACAAACTGGTCTATGCGATCGACCATGCGAAGTCACCATCGGACCGGGCCCGCAAAGCAGCCGATATCTTGCGCCAATGGAATGGACAAGTGAGTGCGGATTCTCCCGCGACTACGATCACGTCAAAAACTCGCGTGGAACTGAAGCGCTTGATTCTCGAGCCAAAACTCGGCCCGGCACACGACGATGATGAGGAAAACACATCGCATTTGAGTTGGAAGAGCTACACCTGGCAACTGCAAACCGTGTGGCTAGAGAACATCCTCACCCACCAGCCGCAGCAGTGGTTGCCTCCCGGGTACTCGGATTACAACGAACTGCTCACCGCTGGCGTGGAGGCCGCACTCAAACCGGCGCCGGCTGATCTGAACTCGTGGAAGTGGGGTTCACAAAACTCGGTGACGATTCAGAACCCGGTTCTCGGGAAAATTCCGGTCCTCCAGCGATGGACCGGGCCTGGTGAACAGCCGCAATCGGGAAGCGGATTCACGGTAAAGGCGTCCGGGCGGACTCACGGACCTTCCGAGAGATTTACGGCGGACCTTTCAAACCTGGACGCTACGACCCTGAATATCGTGACCGGTCAGTCGGGAAATTTTCTCAGCCCCTACTACATGGACCAGTGGAAGGCCTGGTACACCGGTTACACATTCACCCTGCCGTTTTCCAAATCAGCCGTCGAAAACTCAGCGACACATCGTCTGCTGCTGGTGCCGAAGTAGCAGTTAGCATTCAGCACTCAGCATTCAGCCAAAGCAAAAATCAGCCACGAATTTTCACGGATTAACACGGATAAACCTTTCTTGGAAAAATCCGTGAGAATCCGTGTAAATCCGTGGCAAGGGGTGAAGTGGCTGAGTGCCGAATGCTTACTTCAGAAATCCACCACTTTGACATCAATCGCCTGTCCCACCACGTTCGGCTGCTCGGGCGTAGTTTGAGGAATGAGTGGTTGTTGCTGCTGGGATGGCGGATTCAGAGCCGGCGGCGCGTCCGTTGCAGTGTTGTAGATGACGAGTTTTCCGCCCTGGCAGACGTAGACCGTATCGCGCCGCGGGATTGGTTCAATGGCAGTCACATCACCCAGCCCGCCGGTGCACAGCACCGCGATGTTTCCAGAGACAGCACACGGAGTTGTGCCCTGCGGCACGCATCCCGGCGCGGCAGTGCTCGTCGGACAAAAATCTGCCAGAACAGAAAGGCATCCTCGGCCCGAAGCCGAGCCGGAAGCAGCAACTCCAGTGCACGTGCGCGAGCCAATAAATAGCTGCGAGTTGCTTCCCATTGCGATCCGGTCGTGGTAGCCATCGGTGATCGGAATGGAACTTTGGACCGCGTTTCCGGAAATCAGCGTCACAACTCCGCAAAGAGTGGCCTGGCAGTCGACCCCGGCGCCTGGTGGCGGAGTGCCCGCCACGTAAAGCGTATTTCCGCTGAGCAGCGCGGTCGTAGCGGCAGCAACCGGTATGATCACCGGCGGTACGGCCAGTTGATTCATGTCCACGGCCGCAACGCTCGCTGAAATACCTCCACACTCTGCTCCGCAATTCAGCACGTAGGCTGTCGAACCATCAGGGCTGAAAACCGCTCCGACCGGCTTATCAAATCCCGTCATCGTGACCGGCGGAGTGACGCTATTGATCTGGTTGGGATCGAGAATCGTAACCGCATTCAGTCCATCGGATATGACTAAAATCTTGCTTCCATCGGGATTCGCTACCAGGTAGTGCGCTCCTGCAATGGGAATGGTCGCGGTGGTGCTTCCGTTGGTGATATTTATCCGAAGGACCTCCCCGGGACTGGTCTGCGCATTAACGCTGACGCCAGGCACTGCAACAAAAGCAGTCGTGTTATCGGTCCAAACCAGGAAGCTATCTGTCGCGCCCGGAAGGCTGATGCTTGACGCGGGAGTCTCGGTGGCGTTGTCGACGACCGCCAGGGCGTGATTGGAGGAGCTCAGCACCAGCGTACGGTCTCGCTTGGGGCTCAATGCCATCATCCCCGCATCAGGAACTGATGTCGCCAATGAAACGAAAAACGGGCTTAGGTTGTCGGAGGTTGCGTCCACGATATCGAGTGCCGGGAAGCCCCCACCGCTGAACGATGGATGCACCGGATTCGACACAAACGCGCGAAACTTGATACCGCTCTGTCCGCCGCCATTTCCCGATGGCGCGTTGTAGCTGCTGCACGACACCAGGCACAGCCCAACCAATGTGAACACAAAAAAGGCGCTTACGGTTCTTATCAACCCTGGGACTCCGAAGAGCAAGAAGGATAGAGAGTTAGATGCGAAGAGCGGATTATAGCAGAGGGTGACAGCGAACAATTCTGCGACAATTGGTACCGATCAGGATGCCTCAGCTCCCGCGCGCGCCGGTGAGCGAATCGCAATTCCAGCTCACGTCTTGTATTCTCAACTCTATGCCCGGGGATTTACTTGCGCGCCTTAGAGCCTCCGCCGTCCTTTGTGACGGCGCGATGGGGACCCTGCTTTACTCCAAAGGTATTTTCATCAACCGTTGTTACGACGAACTCAACCTTTCGCAGCCGGACCTGATCCGCGGCGTGCATCATGAATACTTTCAGGCGGGAGCAGAAATTGTTGAAACCAATACGTTTGGCGGCAACAGCTTTCGTCTGGAACGGCACGGCTTGGGCGGCAAAGTTCGGGAAATCAATGTGGCCGGCGCGCGGCTGGCCAAGGAAGCAGCCAAGAGCTTTGACGGCTGGGTCGCGGGATCAGTCGGGCCGCTCGGCGTCCGGATCGAGCCGTTGGGAAAAACATCGTTTCAGGAAGCCCGGGATTCGTTCCGCGAGCAGATCGCGGCATTGCTCGAGGGTGGGGTTGACGTATTGATCCTGGAAACCTTCGGATATGTCGAGGAACTGCACCAGGCTCTCCTTGCCGCTAAAGAGTTAGACCCCAAAGTTCCAGTGATTGCGCAAGTCACGGTGGATGAAGAAGCCAACTGCCTGGATGGCTCGACGCCCGAGACGTTCACCCCACGTCTCGAAGAGTGGGGCGCAGACGTCATCGGGTGCAACTGCAGCGTCGGTCCAGTCGCCATGCTGGATGCTATCGAGCGCGTGCGTGCCGCCACTTCCCTGCCCATCTCAGCGCAACCGAACGCAGGCATTCCGCGTTCGGTCGAGGGCCGAAATATCTACCTGTGCTCGCCTGAATACATGGCTAGTTATGCCAGAAAGTTTGTGGCAGCCGGAGTGAAACTGGTCGGCGGATGCTGCGGGACGACCCCCGAACACATCCGCGTCATGAAATCCGGGCTTCGGGCCGCGCAGGCCCGGGCGAAGGCCTCGGACGCGCAGGTCAAGACAAAAACAAAACTGCCCGCCGCGGTGGAAGCAATGCCTCTCGCGCAGAGGTCCCGATTAGGTGCAAAGGTGGCTGCTGGGCAATTCGTCACCATGGTCGAGATCGTTCCCCCAAAGGGAACGAACATTCAAAAAGAACTCGAAGGCGCCCGCTTTCTGAAATCGGTCGGCGTCGATGGAATCAACATCCCAGACAGCCCCCGTGCCTCTGCCCGCATGAGCAACCAGGCGTTGTCGGTCCTCTTGCAACAACAAGCAGGAATTGAAGCGATATTGCACTACACCTGCCGCGATCGCAATGTGCTCTGCATCCAGTCGGACCTGCTGGGAGCCGCCGCGGTTGGCATCAGGAACCTGATCTGCATTACCGGCGATCCTCCGAAGATGGGGAGCTATCCGGATGCGACGGCAGTCTTCGATGTGGACGCGATCGGGTTGGTGAACATTGTGCACAACCTGAATCGCGGCCTGGACATTGGCGGCAATCCCATCGGCAACGGAACGAACTTCGCCATCGGCGTGGGCGCCAATCCCGGCATTTCGAATATCGACGAAGAGGTCCGCCGCTTCGAATACAAAGTGGAAGCCGGCGCCGAATATACCGTCACTCAGCCGGTGTTCGATCTCTCGCTGCTCGAAACTTTCTTGAAGCGGATCGAGCACTGCCGCATTCCCGTTATCGCCGGAATCTGGCCGCTTGTAAGCGTGCGCAATGCCGAGTTCATGAAAGATGAACTCAAAGTTTCAGTTCCGGATTCGATTCTGGAGCGCATGACCCGCGCGACCACACCCGAGGCGGCTCGCGAAGAAGGAATCGCCATTGCCCGCGAGATGCTGATTGCTGTGCGCGAAATGGTTCAAGGGGCACAAATCAGCGCGCCGCTGGGAAAATATTCCGCAGCCGTGGACGTGCTGGAAGCGTTAGGTACTCAGGAACCCGCTTCTAGCGGGGCCGACTAGACCTGGACAGAGCGGCGCTGTTGAATTTTGATGATGGCAGCGTTGATCTTCGCCGCGACCGCTTTCAAATCGTCAAGATCACCGGAAGCATCCACCACTTCGTCGGCTGATGCGGTCAGCATGAGGTTGTAAGCTGAATCGGCGGCATCTCCCGCCCTGCGGAAGTCGGTTCGATAAACCACTATTGGCTTCTTCTGATACGCATAACCGCACTCCCAGCACGTGCCAGAATCCGGATCAGGCCCATCCATGTTGGCAACGACAACGTCGGAAGCGTCAAGGCCCTCCACATCCGCCAGGAAAATATCGCGGGCGCTTCGGCTGCGAGGCTCATGCTCCTGCGGAAGCCAGACCTCGTGACCGAACCCGACCAGCAAATCCCGCACGCGGCGATTAAACTCCCGCTCCGCCGCTGTAAACAACGGACCCGCAAGGTAGATCTTCATGAAAGTCGCTGGCGAGTATAACCGAGTCGAACAGTTTCATATTTCCGCCGTTCAGTTCTATCCGGTCGCATTCGACAAGCGCTGAGCCCGTCAGGGATTTCCCGGAATGGAATTATCACAGGTTTCGTGCGTGCATCCGTCACAGACAGAAACTAGATAAGGTGCGAGATTCGTGTCAGGGCATGGCTTCAGCCGTGCCGCAATCTTAGATGGAAAACGAGGCTTTAGCCGTCGCTTATGGCCATCCCCATTCGACACGCCCACCCCGAACACATCGCCGCTGGCGCACGGACGTTCTTCATAAGCTCCTCAACTTCGGGACGACGTAATCTTCTTCAATCGGACCGCTCGGCCCGATTATTCATAACTGTGCTTTACGAATATCGATCTCAAGGCAAGTTCCGCCTGCACGATTTCGTCGTGATGCCGGACCACTTCCACGTTTTGTTAACGATTGATGCGGGAATGGCAATCGAGCGTGCAGTTCAATTCATCAAGGGAGGATTCGCGTTTCGAGCGGGCAAAGAGTTCGGCATGAAATCGCCGGTGTGGCAAAAAGGATTTCATGATTCGAGTATGGAGTCCCGAGCACTATGAAAGATTGCGAGAATACGTCCATTGCAATCCAGTCAAGAAGTGGCTCGTTATTGAGCCTTGGTTGTACCCGTATTCCTCGGCGAACAGCAGATTTGAGCTTGACCCTACACCTCAGGGGCTAAAGCCATTCACAATGCGGGCGTCTTAGCGATACGGCTGAAGCCATATCCTGACACGGACCTAAGAACATCCCGGGCACAAGCCTCATCGACTCCACGATTCAGCCGAAGCTGCATTTCTTGCCGTGGTATCCTGAGCTTACCCTGCTTCCCAAGGACATTTCATGAAGTTTGGCGTGATCATTTTTCCGGGATCGAACTGCGACCACGATGCTTACTGGACAGTCGAGCAGGTGCTGAAGCAGCCGGTCACGTTCTTGTGGCATGAGTCTCACGATCTCGAAAACTGCGATGCCGTCATCGTGCCAGGCGGATTTTCCTACGGCGACTACCTGCGCACCGGCGCGATTGCCAAGTTCTCGCCCGTCATGGAATCAGTGCGTAATTTCGCCGATGGCGGCGGGCTGGTCCTCGGCATCTGTAACGGATTTCAAATTCTATGTGAATCCGGCCTGCTTCCGGGTGCGCTGATGCGCAACGCAGGTCTGAAATATGTTTGCAAGCCGGTGCACGTGCGCGTGGAGAACGCCGATACGCCCTTCAGCAACGCGAATCGCAAGGGGGATGTGCTTTGCATTCCCATCGGCCACATGGAAGGCAACTATTTCTGCGACGAAGCGACGCTCGCGGAACTGCGTCGCGACGACCGTATCGTGTTCCGTTACTGCAACGAGGCCGGCGAGATCACGCCCGAGGCCAATCCGAATGGATCGCTGGATAACATCGCCGGAATCTGCAGCCCAGGCCGAAACGTTATGGGTATGATGCCGCATCCCGAGCGCGCCAGCGAACCAGCGCTTGGATGCACCGACGGGATGAAGATTTTTGAGTCGTTAGTCGGAGCAGCAGTTTTGACTGCAAAATAGTTTCACCACAGGTCACAGAGACACAGGGAAAGCCTTTTTTGATTTGCTCTTATCTGTGCCTCCGTGTCTCTGTGGTGAAATAATCCTTCGACGGGGGTAAAGAATGAAAGGCAATCCCAAGGTCATTGCCGCGCTACAGGAAGCACTCCGCGAAGAACTCACCGCCATTAACCAGTACTTCCTTCATGCCGAGATGTGCGAGAACTGGCACTACTCGAAGCTTGGCGATTTCATCAAGAAGCAATCCATCGACGAAATGAAGCATGCCGAGGAACTGATCGAGCGTATTCTCTTCCTCGACGCCACTCCAAATCTCACCGAACCGATGAAGTTGAGCGTTGGAAAGACGGTCAAAGCACAACTGGAGAGCGATCTTGCTCTCGAACTCAGCGCGGTCAAGCTCTACAACGACGCGGTGCGAACCGCCCAGGACCTTGGCGACAACGCCTCCCGCGAGATATTCGAGCGCCTGTTGAAAGATGAAGAGAAGCATGTGGACTGGCTGGAGGCGCAACTGCATCAGATCAACGAGATCGGATACGAGCGGTATCTATCGCAACAGATTCGGGAAGAGAAATAGAGTCTCTTGATCGCAGAGAACGCAGAAAATCTAGCTTTCAGGTTCTTCCTCCGCGAACTCGGCGTACTCTGCGGTTAAGTGCTTTTGCTCGGCATCTTTACCGCAGCGGCTCAGCATCTATCCCAGCAGCGACTCGGTACTCAAGCTGCTATAGTACTTGTTTCCCAAATTGAAGGAGCCTCAGACCGAAGCTGATGGAAATCCGTGTGGTTTTCACCGTTCTCAAGAAAGCTGCGGCCCTACTCTTCCTTGCCTGTTGCCCGCTTTTGAGAGCCCAGAAACAATTCCCCATCGCCGTTGAAGCGTGGGGCGGCTATTCCTATCTGCGCTTTGAAGCCAGCCAGTTCGGCTTCGCCGACGACCTGAATCTGCACGGCTGGAACGGCGGGCTTGCGCTGCCCGACCTTTACCGCGGATTTGGCGTCGCAGCGGACGTCAGCGGCCACTATGCTACTGCCATGGAAGAGTACAACTTCCTGATCGGCCCGCAGTATACGTTCGAGCTAAAAGGCATGAGGCTCTACGGACATGGGCTCTTCGGCAAGGCGCGCGACCGTTTGCGCCAGCCAGGCACCACCAACTTTGAGCCCTCCGACCTGCACAAGGCATTCGCTTTCGGCGGCGGCGTGGACATTCCCGTCACCAGCAGATTTTCGTTTCGCGCGGTTCAGGCTGACTACCTCATCACGAACGCCTTCAACACCACTCAACACAATCTGCGCTTTTCAACCGGCTTGATTGTCAGGTTCGGAAAGCGCTCGGAGTAACTCTCGACATTGCAAATGATTCGCCGCCAAAACATCATGCCGTTAAGAGCCATGCTCGCAACTCTCGCCTGCGTGCTTGCCTCGGTCGTCATTTCCTGCGGAGGTGGTGGCAGCAGCAGCTCATCTTCCAGCAGCCGTCTTGCCTACGTTGTCGGCGGACAAAAGAATGTGGTTGGGATACGCATCGACGGCTCAGGTGGAATGCAGGTGGTTCTCGGCTCCCCTTTTCTTGCCGGCAACGGACCATCAAGCGTCATGATCCATCCATCGAACAAATTCCTGTTCGTTTCCAATCAGAGCGAACACACCATCTCGCTGTTTAACATCGACCAAAGTACTGGCGCCTTAACTGAGGTACTGCCGCGCACGCCGGTCGGGATCTCTCCCATTGCGATAACCATGGACAGCGGTGGCAAGTTCCTGTTCGTCGCCGACCAGGGTGCAAACCCCGCAGTCTATTCATTTTCAATCGGAGCCAATGGCGCTTTGACGGCCGTAAACGGCTCTCCTGCGCTGCTGGGATCGGCACCGTCGGGCCTGACCTTGACCGCGGCCGGAAATTTTCTGTACGTACCGGTGCCGAATTTTTCCGCAGTCTACGCATTCCAGGTGAACTCTGACGGATCTCTAACTACCGTTCAGGGCTCGCCGTTCGTTGTGAGCGATGGGGTCGCGACGGTGGCTGTTGATCCCGCAGGCAAATTCCTGTTCGTCCCTAATCCCTCAACCGGAACAGTAACCGTGCTGCCGATTCAGTCAAGCCCTGCCGGAAGCCTCGGCATTGGCCCTGGCGAGTTCGCTGCGGGCACATCCCCGGTCGCCGCCACGACGGACTCCACTGGCGCGTACCTCTATGTAGCAAACTTCGGAACCGCCACGCTCAATCAATACAGCATTGACGCGAACACCGGAACTCTGACAAAACTTACTCCCGCTGCCCCCACCGCTGGCACCAATCAAACCTTCATCGTCCCTGACCCCGATGGTAAATACATCTTTGTTGGAAATCAGGGCTCAAGCTCGCTGAGCGAATTCATTATCAAGGCGGATGGCTCGCTGGCGACCACCAGCAACTCCGTAACAGTCGGAATCCAGCCGCGATCTCTCGCCATCGAAAAATGATTTTCGGAAACCGTGCTTACCGGCTAGGAGCCGAGGCAGTCGTGGAGGAGAGGATCGCGGTCGCCGCTTGGGGCGCCAGCTCTGACGATCCCGATTGAGTGGAATTGGCCAGGCTCTGCGGCGCGGAGCTCGCCGGTGGTATGCCGCGAGCCGAGACCACGGCCCAACGCCAGTCTGTGCTTGGATTGATTGACAAATTCATATCGCCACCGAGCACCGCGGTGAAAGTTCCGCTTGCGCCCGCGGCAACACTTCCCCGCAAATGCATGATCGCAGTCGAGTCGGGCGATTTCCCAATCCAGCTTGGAGCTGTCGCCATCTGCGTGTCGGCTGCTTCGGTAAAGTCCTTCAGAGTTTTTTGCAGAACAGTTACGCCGATCACCAATTCTCGCAGCTCCCATGGCGAGCCGTTGTGTACAGAAACTTCCAGAATGTCGTCATGAATCAGGGCATGGCTCTCAAGTTTCACAAGATCATCCTGAGGAAGGTCGGAGCTCACGAATGATGACGAGATTAGCGAAGTCGCCTTGGCATCGAATGAGAGGCTGCAGGTACCATCCGGCGATGTCATGCGAAACGCATTGCCGGAAGGATCAATCGAGAACACCGGCTTGCCGGTCATTCGCGCGGCTTCAGCCTGGTCAAGAACGGCAGAAAAATTATCGTTATCGATCACTTTCTGAGAGCCGGTTCCCACGCTTTCAGAAGTCTTCAATTCCCTGGCTTTGCGCGCAACTTCGCCCAACGATGGCGCCTCGTCTTGTGCCAGCACCGGCAACGAGGCGGTCATCAATAGCAGAAAGAATGAAAGGAAGCGCACCATGCCGGAGGCGCAGCAAGCTGCGTCTCCACCTGGATTGTATTTGTTGGTTTGCGCGGGTAATGGTTACGGCGGGACACCAAAGTCATACGACTTTGGAAGACCGCTCTTAGCCGGGCAGCCCCGGCCAAAAGATCGATTCGGCTCGGCGGGCCGGATATGCTCCGACCCGCGCCGTCTGCTAGAGCAGGCCAGAGGTACGTAAGCGAGAGACTGGATCAGCAGCCGGCATTGGTTCCCGCTTGAAAACCCAGCGGGCCACCGCGAACCCCAACGCCGCGTAGCACACGTAAATAAACTTCATAGTCACCCCCAGATGGCATCCACGCCCAGCGCCTAGCCACAGGGGGAGCCGAACAACTGGCACCAAGTTATCGCTCTCCACCCGGAAGGTCAATGAACCAAAAGTGCCATGACACTGCACAGAAGTAATGGGTTCCGTTCCGCTTTACTTTTCCAAATCCAGAACGCGGACTTCACGGTATTCATCGGCAAAAACCGGGAAGAAATCAGTCAAGAACGGCGTCTTGTCCCAGGATTCGGGCGCGAAACTTGACGTTTTCGGCCATGAACTCCCAGAATCTATGTTGACGATTCTGCGGTCAACGCGTCTTATTCTTTTGGTTTACCGTCTCCCGAGGACCATCCCATGCGCACATTAGCCTGTTTGACGTTTGTAGCTTTCGCTTCGATTTCGATTTTTGCTCAAACCATTGCCCAACCGACCGTCTGGGCTTCGAAACCCGACGTCCCCGCATTCGAGAAAACCGTCAACGATCGGCTCGCTGCGGCCCAGGCTGCAATCGACAAAGTCGTCGCCGTCAAGGGCCAGCGCACGATCGAGAACACGCTCGCCACCTACGATGAAGCGCTGCGTAACCTGAATTCCGCAGCCTACCTGGCTTCGCTGGTCGAGTCGGTGCATCCCGACGCGGCGTTCCGCGACCGTGGAACCGAAATGGTGCGCAAGGTCAGCGCCGCCCAGACAGCGCTCTCGCTGAATCGTGACGTGTATCAGGCCCTCTCCAAGCTGGACGTCTCCAAGGCGGATCCGGCGACTCGTTACTACGCGAATCGCCAGTTGCTAGAGTTTCGCCTAGCCGGCGTAGATAAAGACGACGCCACTCGTGCCCAACTCAAAAAACTCAGCGACGAACTCACCGATGAGCAATCCATGTACGAGCGGAACATCTCCGATGACCAGAAGAAGGTTGAAGTAAAGGATCCAAAAGAACTCGAAGGGCTGCCTCAGGATTACATCGACAGGCACAAGCCCGGGCCGGACGGAAAGATCTACATCACCACGAACTACCCGGATGCCTTTCCAGCGATGAAGTTCAGCAAGAGCGACGACTTCCGGCGGCGGGTGTTTCTCGCATTCGACACCCGCGCTTATCCCAAGAACAAAGAAGTGCTCGAAAAGATGATGGCGACGCGCTACCAGGTCGCGCAGCTGAATGGATATTCCTCGTGGGCCGACTACAACGCCGCCGACAAGATGATCAAGAGCGGTGCCAACATCGCCGATTTCATTCAGAAAGTGCACGATGCCGCAAGCCCAATCGCAAAGCGTGAACTGGAGATGCTGCTCGCGGAAAAAAGGAAGACGGATCCGAACGCCAAGGATATTGGCGACTATGAAGTCAGCTATCTGAATGAATTGGTCCGCCGTTCACAATTCAACTTTGATTCGCAACTGGTTCGCCCCTATCTCCCGTTCGCCGAGGTTCGCAAAGGGATCCTCGACACGGCTTCCACGCTGTTCCATGTGACCTTCCAGCAGGAGCAGAATGTGCCTTCCTGGGACCCCGCGGTAGAGACCTGGGATGTGCTGGATAATGGCAAAGCCATCGGCCGCTTCTACCTTGACATGCATCCGCGGCCGGGAAAGTTCACCCATGCCGAGATGTCGGCAATTGCAGACGGCGTTCGCGGCAAGCAATTGCCCGAAGCAATCCTGATCTGCAATTTCCCCAAGCCAACCGCCGACGATCCTGGATTGATGGAATACAGCGATGTGGTGGTCTTCTTCCACGAGTTCGGCCACTTGATGCACTGGATTCTCGGCGGTCAGCAGCAATGGGCCGGCATCAGCGGCATCACCATGGAAGCTGACTTCGGCGAAGCCCCTTCGCAGATGCTTGAAGAGTGGATGCACAGCCCTCAGGTGCTGGCATCGTTTGCCAAGCACTACAAGACCGGTGAGCCGATTCCCGCCGAACTCGTCACCAGAATGAATCGTGCCAGCGCGTTTGGGCGCGGCATTTCCGTCAGCCAGCAGGATGAGTACACGGCCATCTCTTACGATCTATACAAGTCGAAACCGGATGGGGTAGACCCGGACGAAGTCACGCTGCGCGATGCGCAAACTTACACGCCCTTTACTCCGCTGCCGGACACCCATATGTACGCCGCGTTCGGACATCTGGCGGGCTACTCATCCGCCTATTACACGTACCTGTGGGACAAGGTCATCGCCGAGGACTTCTTCGGCCAGTTCGATCACGCGAACCTACTGGCCGGTCCGACGCCCATGCGCTATCGCCATACCGTGCTCGAGCCAGGCGGATCGGTGTCAGCGAATGACCTGGTGAAGAATTTCCTCGGCCGCGAGCAGAACATGAACGCGTTCCAGAAGTGGATGGGCGAGGAGTTCGAGCAGACCGCTGCCAGTAAGGACTAGGTACGAACTTTTCACCACAGGGGCACAGAGGCACAGGGAAATTCAAATGCGCTTGGTTTGTGTTCTCTGTGCCCTTGTGTCTCTGTGGTGAATATCTTTGGTTTTAAGGCGAGTGATAATCTAGGCGACATCTCCACGACCGCCATGTCGCTCCCGCACCTCGCTCGCCGCAATCCTCTCGCTGCGATTGGGCTGGTATTTGTCATCTTCTTCGTGCTCTGCGCCATCTTCGCCCCGTGGCTAGCCCCCGCCGACCCGGCGCAAATCAACCTCGCAACCCGGCTCTCTCCTCCATCGCTGCTGCAAATCTGCGGATCAGATGAACTCGGCCGTGACATCCTTTCTCGCCTGATCTATGGCTCCCGTATTTCCATGCTGGTTAGCACTTGCGTCGTGAGCACTTCTCTCGCGATCGGACTGGTTATCGGCTCAATTTCCGGCTACTACAGCGGCACGCTGGATCGGTTCATAAACGTAATCGTGATGAACGCGTTCCTGTCGCTTCCAGGAATCCTGATCGCCATCGCCTTCGTAGCATTTCGTGGGCCGGGCATTTTCAATCTGGTGTTTGCCTTATCCTTGACCGGCTGGGTCGGATACGCGCGGCTGGTCCGTGCTCAGGTTCTTGCCGCTCGCGAAAAAGAATACGTGGAAGCCGCCCGCGCGCTCGGCGCAACCGACGCGCGCATTCTGATTCGTCACATTCTGCCGAACATCATTCAGCCTGTGATCGTGCAGGCGGCGATTGGCATGGCCGGCGCAATCCTTGCGGAAGCGACGATGAGCTTCCTCGGCCTCGGAGTTCCTCCGCCGACAGCCTCGTGGGGAGCCATGCTTAATGACGGCCGCGGCCATCTGTTCGACGCGCCACATCTCGTCCTGTTCCCTGCTCTGGCCGCCATGCTGGCCGTGCTCTCATTCAACTTCATCGGCGACGCGTTGCGGGATTTGTTGGATCCGAGATCGAGAATAGAGGCGGGGGTTTAAAAGGAAGGACGAGTACTAGTCGGCCAGCAGATCCTCAAAGTCCACTTCCAAATCTTCCCTGACTTCCTGCTCCAGCGACTCTTCTGGAACCTCTCGATATTCGCAAATGCGCGGACCATGATGGTCTATGGCGATGTAGGTAGAAGGCTCCTGCGTCCAACTGCCGCTGTTGAGGTATTCGACACCGTCACGCTTCAGCATCAAGGCTTCGTGGGTATGTCCGCAAAAAACGCGCTTCACACCTTTGGAACGTCCGTGGGCGATTGCGCCGCGAGCAACGTTATCGGAGAGACGAAGGTACGCTGTATCGAAGCGCTCGATAAAGCCCATCATCTTCTGCTTGCCAAAGGAGAACCTTTGCGAGGCAAGATGCAAAGCGGAGAGGAATCTACTGAGAGCAAGATTCTTTGTTAGAAAACCGTCGAATTGATGCCCATGCACCGCCAGGTGACGAATGCCGTCGTACTCCCATTCGAACTCGTCGTAAACGCGAATGCCGACCAGATGCGACATCACTTGCGAGAGCCCGTAGTCGTGGTTCCCTTCTACCCAGACCACTTCGATCTGCCGCTTGGGATTCGACAGCTTGCGGATGTATCCAAGAAACCGCCAGTGTTCTTTCTTCAGCCGCCGAAAATTAAGATCAGAAAAAATGTCGCCCAGCAGGATCAACCGATTGAATGACGCCGATTTCAGCATCCGTAGAGCTTCGGACGCGCGGCTCACCTCCGAACCTAGGTGAAGATCGGAGAGGATGATTGTGTCAGCAAAGATCATGTGACGTAACTCGCCTGTGGGCTGCAAACCCGCTTTCCTCCGGAACGAACATCCGCTTGATGCCCTTGGAAGATGGTTTCCAGAAGTTCTGGGATTTCAAGCAATGCGCGGTTTGTGTAGGCGGCGGCGTTCTTCCGAAGCTCGGCGAAGTTCGCCGGCTCCAGCATTTCTCTCACTCCGTCGGTAATGTGCTGGAACCCCTTCAGCACAATTCCCACCCGCTTCTCTCTTACCCATTGCGCGTTGTAGCGCTCCTGCGGCAGCGTGCGTCCATTGCACTCAACGATCACCGGCAGATGAAACTGCAGCGCCTCGCTAATGCTGCCCGGCCCCGGCTTGCCGATGAAAAAGTCCGAGAGCGCCATATAGTAGTCGACGTTCTGCGTGAATCCTTCAACGAAGATTGGACATTGCGTCTTCACGTCTTTGATTGCGTTCTGGAGTTTCGTGTTCTTCCCGCAGATGAGAATTAACTGGACTTTAATGGAGGCCGCATCGATCCGCTTCACGATATCGAGCATCGTGCCCGAACCGTGGCCGCCAAAGAGAACGATCCCAACCGGGATGTCCGCTTTCAAGCCCAGTTTGTCGAGTTCCTGAACTCGATCCAGTGAAGGCTTCTGATAAAACTTTGGCCGCATGATCATCCCCGAGGCCAGAAACACATGCTCACGATCGTGGCCGAGATCGAATGCCTGCTGCTCAGCTTTCTCCGTGCCACAGATCACGTACTGCGACTCGCGCTCAATCCAGAAGTGCGGAGGATAATCGGCTAGGTCGGTGATAAGCGTCACGAACGGAACCTGCGGCATGCGAATGCTCTCGACCATGGCGCGATTGAAGTGGGGGATGACGGACAGCAGCATATCTGTCGGATTATTGCGCCAGTAATCCTGCAGAAGCTTCACCGTTGGCCCGTGATACGCGCGAATAATCGCCTGCAGCATCGGAAGCAGCTGGGTGGTGGCGCGCGTCCAGCCTTTCCGCAGGATCAGGTTGTACGCATCCTGGATGCGAATGCCGGTGAGTTTGCGGATGATATCGAGCTTGTCCAGTTCCTCTTGCAGGTTCAGCAGTTCGACCCGCCAGGGCTTCGCCTGATTCTCGAGTGCGTTCTTCAAAGCCTCGGCGGCACTGCGATGTCCGCCGCCTGCGTCGAAGAAGACGATTGTGATTTTTCTAGTCATCTGTGCGAAGTGCCGGACAGCCACGAGCAAGGAGCTATGAGCGATGAGCAAAATGAGCACGCTCGTCGCTCGCCGCTCACAGCTCACAGCTCCCTGCTACTTACCCTGATGATATTGAAACAAATGTGAATAGGTTATGAACTGGCTGTTGGCTATTTTGAGGACACTTTTACCGTCCTTTCATCTGGATTTAACGCTGCGTTTAGCGTCTCGCCACTACTCTTGACCTTCTTCTTCACCTACCTCAAGGAGGAATCATCAGTGAACGCCCGCGGTGTTCTGTCTCTAATCGGAATCGCGCTGCTCGCAGCATCGGTAGCACAAGCGCAGAGCAACATCAAACACGTTCTCCTAATCAGCGTTGATGGACTACACGCGCTCGACGTTTCGAACTATGTGGCCGCGCATCCGAACTCCGCCTTGGCGGAACTCAGCCGCCACGGAGTAACCTTCTCGAACGCTCGCACACCGGCAAACTCAGATTCCTTCCCTGGACTAATGGCGTTAGTGACCGGCGGCTCGCCGGTTACTACTGGGCTTTTCTATGACGTCAGTTACGATCGCACCATTTTCGATCCGACGAATACCACCTGTTCCGGGGCGCCGGGAAACATGATGGTCTTCGACGAGACTATCGATCTCTATAACGCGCAGAATGTTTCCCTCAACGTGATCGATCCAACCAAGCTGCCCCGGTACATCGAGGGCGGCAAGTGCCGGCCGCTTTGGCCCCACAAGGCGATCCGCACCAACACTATTTTCGAAGTCGTGAAAGCCGCTGGCGGCCACACCGCATGGGCTGACAAGCATCCCGCCTATGATTGGGTGAACGGCCCCTCGGGTAAGGGAGTGGACGATCTCTTCACTCCCGAGATCACGAACAATAACGGTTTCGATGCCACCGTCAGTGTCGTCTGCACGGCTGAGAACGACTATCTCAAAGTGAACGCGATCCTGAATGAAATTGAAGGACTCAATCACGACGGGACGCCTGGCCCAGGCACGCCGGCCGTGTTCGGGATGAATTTTCAGGCGGTGAGCGTCGGACAGAAGCTGGCGAAGGACAATAAAGACGGCAGTTGCACGGACGACAACTTATTCACCGGCCAGGCCGGCGGATACCTCGATGGTTCAGGAACTCCCAGTGCTGTGCTGCAGTATGGTCTTGATAAGACCGATCAGGCACTCTCCCTGATGATTCATGCATTGAAAGAAGCTGGCATCTACGAATCCACGCTGTTCATCGTCAGCGCGAAACACGGGCAGTCGCCGATCAATCCGCTGAAGTTGAACAAGCCCGGCCATCTTGCTGATCTCGTCGCCGCATTGCCCGATGGAAATACAAATCCGGCGGCGATTGCCCTCGTAAACGCCGGAAACAATTGCCCGACCGGATCGTGCGGTGCGATTTCCGACGACGATGTGGCCCTGATCTGGCTTCAGGGTCAGGATGCCACTGCCGCGCAGGTTGCAGCGTATTTGAACGCCAATGCGAACGCGTTGTTCATTGAAGAAGTCATGGCCGGAAATGAAACTTAAGCTGAAGTTCAACGATCCCGCTCACGACAGCCGCACACCCGACGTCATTGTTCAGCCGGTTTACGGCACGATCTACAGCACCTCGAGCAAAAAGATCGCCGAGCATGGCGGCTTCAGCTATGGCGATATCAATGTGGGGCTGATCGTGTCGAATCCTACGTTTCATGCGGCAACGCTCAAAACTCCGGTTGCGACTTCGCAGGTAGCATCGACCATCCTGAGGGCGCTCGGGCTGGATCCCAACAATCTGAAGTCAGTTCAAGTAGAAAAGACGGTAGAACTGCCGGGATTGCCGTTTTAAACCCGGATTTTCCGGTTTTTCAGGGGACCTCGGGGTCCCTTTTTATTTTCTCCATTCCACTCGGCCAGCCCTCCGTGCGCCTTTGGTCACCTGAACGCATACGCTTTCCGGGCTACTATTCGTCTGTTCAGAGCAACTTTTTCCGCGCGACAACGTTTGTACATCCCAAGCAGCCGCTGAAGTAGAAGGCTGCAGGAATAGACGAATTGTGAACGGAGGCTATGAATGAGTTCAGTTCTGAAGAAAGCGTTTTTTGCAGCGGCTCTGGCTGCGCTTGCCGCACCCGCATTTTCACAGAGCAGTTCGCCAGCGCCGGTCATTGACCAGCGCAAGGAAAACCAGCAGGACCGGATTGCGAACGGCGCGCAGAGCGGACAGCTCACAGTCGGCGAGACCGCTAATCTGGAAAAGAAGGAATCGGCCCTGAACAAAGAAGAAAACCGGATGGAGAAGCGCGACGACGGCAACCTGACCGCGGCCGACAGAGCCCGCCTGACCCGCCAGCAGAACCATCTCTCGAACCAGATTTATCGCGACAAGCACAACGCTCGGGTGCAGAACACCAATCCCAAGAGCGAAGTCGGCCAGCGCCAGCGCAACCAGCAGGAACGCATCGCTCAGGGCGTCAAGAGCGGACAGTTGACCGCCGGCGAAACTGCGCACCTCGAAAAGCGCGAAGCCGCAATCAACAAAGAGGTCAAAACGGAGCGCGCCGCCAACGGCGGCAAATTGACACCGGCGGAGCGGCGACAGGTCAATCGCCAGGAGAACCGGACATCTGCGGCGATCTATCGCAAGAAGCACAACGCAAGAACACAATAACGTTTTCCGAGCTAAACGGCCCGGCTTAGTTGCCGGGCTTTTTTTCGCCACAAATTTAGCTCGGCGCTAGGGCTTTTGCTCTTTCTGCGTCTTCTGGTAGCGCTCCAGCCCGATGTTGTCGAGGTACTGCATCGCGGCTTTCGCGACTTCCTCTGCGTGCTCTCGCGGGACCACAATCACGCCATCGCCGTCCGCCATCACAACGTCTCCCGGACGCACCAGCACGCCACCCAGCGTAATTGGCCGGTTCACAGACTCAATCTCATTGCGGCCCGGCCGGAATCCTCGGCCCATTCGTTTGTGATAGGCCGGGACCTTGTGATGAATGATTTCATCACTGTCCGCGAGGCCTCCGCTGGTGATGACGCCGCGCATTCCCAGTTTTTGCCAATCGAGAATATTGGTAGAACCGATGCTGCGTGTGTCGTTATCGCCCTCGGCGTCGATCACCAGAACGCAGCCAGGAAACAATGCGTCCATATATGGCTCGCCGGTAATGTTGTCGTACCAGTTTTCGACGTCTTTGTCGCTGGTTTTCGCGAGCCGTTTGTTGGTGGGAACATAGCGCGCCGTGACCGCGATCCCAACAATACGGTGCGTGAAGTTTTCCGTGTCCTTCCACAGCGGGCGAATCGACTCATCAACAATGCCGATGTCCTGCAGGCCAATCGTATCCATGCCATCAGAAATATCCGAGACTCGCAGCGGTTCATAGAGCTTCAGAATGCGCTGGTTTTCTTCCTGAGAATATTGCTTGTATGGAATGAACAATTGAACCTGGCTGGGCACGATCCTTGGGGCCATTTGCCCGGGCGGCTTTGCTGGCTTTTCATTCTGACCAAACGATGTGCGCGGTATTACGAGTGCGAGGATGAATATTCCGAAGCGAACGTGATTCATCTTCATTCTCCTGGTGCAAAAAGTACGGGCGACAACCTTATGGCTTTCGCTCGAGGCTGCTCGCCCGTTTTCTCCATTTCGAACTGTTAACGCTCAAGTTCGCGCGCAGACCGCCTTCGTCTGTGTGTAGTTGTTGAGCACTTCGTGACCCATCTCGCGGCCCCATCCGGACTGTTTGTATCCACCGAAGGGCAGAGCGGCGTCGAAGATGTTGTAGCAGTTGATCCACACAGTTCCCGCCTGTAGTTGTTCCGCCATGCGGTGGGCCTTACTGAGATCGCGAGTCCACACGCCGGCGGCCAGACCATACACGTTGTCGTTGGCACGAGGGACAAGCTCTTCGGGATCAGTGAAGGGCATCGCCGCCACTACTGGCCCAAAGATTTCTTCCTGCACTACCTTCATGTCCTCGGTCGTATCAACCAGCACCGTCGGTTCCACAAAGTAGCCCTTGTCGCCGGCCTTGTGCCCGCCAGCGATGGCCTTTGCACCCTGAGAAAAACCTGACTCGAGATATGCGCAAACGCGGTCCATTTGCTCTACTGAAACTAGCGGCCCCATCTGCGTTTCAGAATCAAGCCCCGGTCCGACTCTAATTTTCTTCGCTCGCTCGGCTACGCCTTCCACGACTTGATCAAATACGGGTTGTTCGACATAGAGCCGAGAGCCCGCGCAGCAGCACTGTCCATGGTTGAAGAAGATGGAGCTCGCAGCACCGGAAATGGCGACATCCATATCCGCATCTTTGAAAACCACGTTCGGCGACTTTCCGCCAAGCTCAAGTGACACTCGCTTCAAGTTGCCGGTTGCCGCGTGCACGATGAGCTTGCCGACTTCTGTTGAGCCGGTGAACGCGACTTTGTCGACGTTGTCATGAGCAGCTAAAGCAGCGCCCGCGGTCTCTCCGTAACCGGGAACGACGTTGACCACGCCCTCGGGGAAGCCGGCCTCCATAATCAACTCACCAAGCCTTAATGCTGAAAGAGGCGTTTGCTCCGCAGGCTTCAACACGATCGTGCAGCCGGTTGCGAGCGCGGGGCCGAGCTTCCATGCCGCCATGAGCAGCGGGAAATTCCAGGGGATGATCTGGCCAACCACGCCAATCGGTTCGCGCAAGCTGTAGGTAAAGTATTTGGCGCCGGGCGTGTATGGCACGCCCGAAAGCGGAATCGTATTGCCTTCCAGCTTTGTAGCCCAGCCCGCCATGTAGCGAAACAGATCAACCGCAAGCGGAACATCAGCCGCGCGCGCGACGGTCAGTGGCTTGCCGTTGTCGAGCGACTCCAGAAACGCGAATTCGTCAGCGTGCGTTTCGATCAGGTCAGCCAGCTTCCAGATCAGGCGTCCGCGTTCAGAGTGTGTCATCTTGCGCCATGGCCCGTCGTCGAAAGCTTTGCGCGCGGCCTTAACCGCGAGATCGATATCGGCGCGGTCGCCTTCGGCAATGGTGGCAAGCACCGCGCCGGTCGAAGGATCGTATGTGGGGAAGGTTTTGCCGGAAACCGCATCCACCCAATTTCCGTTGATTAACATTTTGCGCGGCTTTTCAATGAAGCTGGCCACGCGCGGATCTATCTGTGCCACTGAAATTGTGCCCATAGAAGTCCTCCTGAGTCAGGGCTAAATTGTGAAAAGACCGCGAACTCGACAACACAGTAAAGATTTGACCGCAACATGCTAGTCCCGCGGGAGCGTGGAAAGCAAACGGGAGTCTGATCTTAGCCGGTAACACACGCAACCTCTTGCCCCGATTACCTCCGTGCTGCTATCTTGCCGTGACGCAGGAACTTAGCAATCCATCCTGCGCGTCTGCTCGTACTTCACCAGAGAGCGTTTAGGTTTGTCCACGGCGGCGAAAAACCTGGAGCGGAACGACGGGACTCTGATCGCGGCGGTCCACGCCGGCAATCAGGACGCAATGGCACAACTCTACGACCGCTATTCATCCGTTGTCTATGCGGTTGCGTTGCGCGTGCTGGGAGATGCTGGCGCGGCCGAAGACGTGCTCCAGGAAATCTTCATGCAGCTATGGCGGAATCCGGGCGCCTTCGACGCAAGCCGCGGAAATCTGGCGCCGTGGCTGGCGGTGATCGCGCGGAACCGCGCGGTGGACTTGTTGCGCAAGCGACCGCCCCAAACCGAAATTACCGAAACACTCGTTTCGGTCGAACCGGATCTGGCTTCCGAAGCAGAGCGCGGGCGCCACGTTGAAAAGGTCCGCGCCGTGCTCAAAGAAATGCCGGCGCAACAACGAAGCGCGCTCGAAATGGCGTATTTTGAGGGATACAGCCACTCGGAAATCGCCGAGAAGACGAAAGAGCCACTGGGAACGATTAAGACCCGCATCCGCACGGGATTGATGTTGTTGCGGAAGGCGGTCGAAGCCACATGACTGTGCACGACCAAT
The DNA here is from genome assembly GCA_046735175.1 of Acidobacteriota bacterium. Taxonomy (GTDB): domain Bacteria; phylum Acidobacteriota; class Terriglobia; order Terriglobales; family Acidobacteriaceae; genus Gp1-AA145. The sequence goes on along the minus strand of JBKPSP010000057.1, from coordinate 6,973 downwards.
TCGCGGAAGACCTGGCGCTATACGCGCTGGGCGCGCTTGACGGGACAGATGCTCTTGAGAAGCATTTGGTCGAGTGTGCCTCCTGCCGTCGCGAGCTTGAGCAACTACGCGGAGATGCGGCTTTGCTGGCGTTGACCACGGCGGGCCCAAAGCCCCCCGCGCGAGCGAAGTCACGATTGATGGAGGTGATTGGGAAGGAGCCGCGAGTTCAACTAGCGAAGGCACCTTCGCGGTCGTGGACGCTGGGATGGATTGGCGCAGTCGCAATGATCGCGGTTGCCGCTGTGCTGTGGAACCAGAATTCCAATCTGAAGTCTCAGGTTCAAGAGTCGGCGCGAATTTCGGAGCATCAGAAGGCGCAGCTTGAGGAAGCAAGGAAAATCGTCGATACGTTAATGGCAAAAGACGCCATGCATGTCAGCGTCGTTCCCGTCGGAATGAAGACTCCACCGCCTGAAGGAAAGGTGATCTATTCCCGGGACCGCAGCGGCTTGATTCTGATGGCTGGCAATCTGCAGCCGCTTCCTGCGCAGAAAGCATACGAACTCTGGCTGATTCCGACGCAAGGCGCGCCAATTCCCGCTGGTGTGTTCAAGCCCGACGCTCACGGCAGCGCGCTGGTGGTGAATCCGCCGCTCCCGACCGGAGTCGAGGCAAAGGCATTCGCGATCACGATTGAGCCCGAGCAGGGATCGACGACACCGACGATGCCTATCGTGATGATGGGCAGCGGTGGGTAGCTACCTGATTTTCCTCCACGGCGTGCGCTATCCTTAGCTCGTGATTCGCTCATTCCGAATCCTCATTTGCGTTGTCTTCGTCGGCATTGTGGCCTCGCCGCAGGCAACCATCCCGGGCCACCCCGAGCACAAGATGGCTCGACGACTGACCGCCCAAGGAGTTGCGAACCTCGCCGAAGTCACACCCCATCTTCTTCGCGGAGCCCAACCCCAGCGCGGCGGTTTGGAGTCGCTGAAGCAAATGGGAATCGACACGGTCATCGATCTCCGGCTTACCGGCGCCGACAAAGAAGGTAAGGACGCGAAGAATCTGGGGATGGATTTCGTCGCCCTTCCCTGGCACTGCCTTTTCCCGAAAGATGACGCGACTGCCAAATTCCTGAAGTATCTGCGCGATCATCCTGACAAGAAAATATTCGTGCACTGCCGCTACGGCGACGACCGGACAGGCATGATGATCGCCGCCTACCGCATGGCCGTCGAAGGCTGGACTGCAGAAGAAGCCCGCAGTGAGATGAACGCCTTCGGTTTCCACAAGGTGATTTGCGCATCGCTCGTTGGATACGAGAAGAATTTTCCCGAGCGCCTGAAAAAGAATGCCGCTTTCAGAGACTTGGCCACGCGTTCAGCTGCGCAGCCGTAGGCGCAAACTAACTTGCAATTCACAAGTGACCTTTGCTAATCTGCGCCCGTTGTCAACAAAACGGAATGCGAAACGCCGGTCCGGCTGCCCCGTCAGCATTTCCCTCGATACCTTCGGAGATCGCTGGTCACTGCTGATCATTCGCGACATGATGATCCGCGGCTTTCGAACCTTTAAGGAATTTGAAGCTTCCGGTGAAGGCATCGCGAGCAACGTTCTCGCCGATCGCTTGCGGCGACTCGCACACGCAGGACTTGTGGCCGCCGAAGGAGCGGCCGCGGACGGCAGGCGCGTAAACTATCGCCTGACCAAAAAAGGTATCGACCTCGCGCCAGTTTTGCTGGAACTTCTCATCTGGGGCGCGCGGCACGGAAGGGCCCAAATGCCATGCGCCTTGATTGAAAAGATGGAAAACAATCGCAGCGCTATGATAGCCGAGGTACGACGTCGTTGGGAACACAATGATCCCACGCCGCTGCAAGTGAACGGCCGATGGGTTTGGCCTTAAGAACATTTAATCGATGTGTGAGAAAGCTGCAGGAAGGGCACGATCAGGCGGCCTGAGCTTCGTAGAGGATGCATTGAGAAATTTTATTCAAATACTGGCCATATTGAGCCTCGCATCGGTGGCCTGTGCTCAACCCAAGCCTCCAACCGCAGCGATGCTCACTGCGCAATTGGGTCCAGGATTCGAATCGAAGGTTGTTCAGGCGAACGGTACGCAGCTCCACTATGTGCGTTCGGGAGACGGCCCGCCTGTTGTCTTGTTGCACGGGTTTCCCGAAGATTGGTACGAGTTTCGCCTTATACTGCCCCGCTTGGCGAAGACGTTTACGGTGGTCGCGGTTGATCTACGTGGAGTGGGAGAATCAGCTCCCTCGGAAAAAGGTTACGAAGCAGAAAACCTCGCCGAGGATATACATCAGCTGATCTCTGCTCTGGGGCTCCAGCGTCCGTACATTTTCGGACACGACATCGGTGGCATGGTGGCGTACGCGTTGGCGCGTCGTTATCCGGAAGGGTTGAGGGGCGTTATGATCCTCGACGTTGCTTTTCCTGGCCTTGACCCCTGGCAAGATTTGGTCGGTGGCCCTCATTTCTGGCATGTACGCTTTCACCAAACGGCGCTGGCGGAAAAGCTCGTGACTGGCCGGCAGGCGGATTATTTTCGCTACTTTCTCGCTCACCTCAGCAATGCCGAAGTCGATCATTATGCCAATGCTTACCGTGATCCGAACCATCTTCGGGCCGCATTTGAAACGTATCGAGCGTTTCCTGCAAACGAGAAGTTCTTTGCCGCACAACGCAGTCACGTCGATTTGCCCTTCGTCATCGGTTCGGGTGAGCATGATGCCTTTGCCGAGTTCGTGCCACGAATTGCGGCTGCGATGCGGGCAAACGGCTGCACCAATTTAAAAACCGAGATGATCAAAGGCGCGGCACACTACGTCGCAGAAGAAAAACCCGACGAACTGGCCAGCTTGATAGAACATTACGCGCGGTAACACGAAATATTGTCGCCGCGAGTGGGTTCGTAAGCAGGCCACATTCGATCTTGGAAGTTAAGGACAAGGAGCAAACATGTCGAGCGTTCGAGTTCTGGTAGGCACAAAGAAAGGCGCATTCATTCTTACTTCCGACGGCAAGCGTGAAAAGTGGGACGTGAGTGGTCCTCACTTCACCGGATGGGAGGTCTATCACTTAAAGGGATCACCGGCTGATCCCAATCGCATTTATGCCTCCCAGACCAGCGGATGGTTTGGCCAGATCATCCAGCGGTCTGACGACGGCGGTAAAACCTGGCACCAGCCGGGCACGCCTCCCGGCGAGACGACAACTCCGGAAGGCATGCCGAAAGGCGAGAGCAATAAGTTCGTTTATGACACGGCGGCGGCGCCGCTCACTACCCACCAGTTTTATGACGGCACTCAGCATCCGTGGGAATTTAAGCGTGTATGGCACATCGAGCCCTCGCTCACCGATCCCGATATGGCCTACGCCGGAGTCGAAGACGCTGCGATTTTCAAGACAACTGATGGTGGCAAAAGCTGGAAAGAGATCCCAGGCCTCCGCGGACACGGTACCGGCCCTCAATGGCAGCCCGGAGCGGGTGGCATGTGCCTGCACACCATCGTTCTCGATCCTTCAAACCCCAATCGCATTTGGATCGCGATCTCGGCCGCCGGCGCGTTCCGCACAGATGATAGCGGCAAAACTTGGAAGCCGATCAACAAAGGCCTCTACTCAAAGTACATTCCGAATCCAACGGCTGAAATTGGACATTGCGTTCATCACATTGCAATGAATCCGAAAAAGCCCGGCACCATGTTCATGCAAAAACATTGGGACGTGATGCGCTCCGACGATGCGGGCGATCAGTGGACCAAGATCAGCGGCAACCTGCCGACGGATTTCGGCTTCGTGATTGACGTTCACTCCCACGAACCGGAAACCATTTACGTAGTGCCGATCAAGAGCGATGGGGAACACTTTGTGCACGAGGGCAAACTGCGCGTCTATCGCAGCAAGACCGGGGGCAACGAGTGGGAACCGCTCACCAAAGGCCTCCCGCAATCCAACTGCTACGTTAACGTGCTGCGCGATGCCATGGCCGTCGACACCCTCGACAAGTGCGGAATTTACTTTGGGACATCGGGGGGACAGGTTTATGTCTCAAACGACGCCGGTGATAGCTGGAATGCAGCCGTCCGCGACTTGCCGCCTGTGCTGAGCGTGGAGGTACAGACGCTGGCGTAAGTGCAGACACTAGCCATCGTCGCTTAAACGCGTGCTAACATTCTTTCATGCTGCACATGGACACCCGTCCGACTGCTGAAGCGGTGCAGACAGACATCCTGCAAAGAATGTCCGGGGAAAAGCGAATTCTGCTGGCATTAGAGATGAGCAGCTTGGCTCGCGACTTTGCCCGTGAAGGCCTTCGGCGCGAGCATCCCAACTGGCCTGAAGTCAAGATCGATCGAGAAATGTACCGACTCGCATTCTTTCCTGCACCCCTTCCTTCCTGGATACCATGAGCACGGCAGAGGTGCTCCCGCGAATTACATCCGCTCTGAATAGAGCAGGAATCGGTTACATGTTGACCGGTTCATTGGCGAGCGCTCACTACGGCGCAGCGCGTTCGACGCTCGACATCGATATGGTGATCGAGGCCACCCCCGAGCAGTTGACAACTTTCGTCCAATCCCTCCCGGTGACCGAATATTACGTGGACCTGGATGCTGCGCTTGATGCGCACAAGCACCAGTCACTCTTCAATGTGATTGACAAGGAAACCGGGTGGAAGATTGACCTGATTATTCGCAAATCGCGCGCTTTCAGTAAGGAAGAATTCAGCCGCCGACAGTCGGTGAATGTACAAGGTATTCCGCTGATGGTCGCCACTGCTGAAGACGTGGTCATAGCTAAACTGGAATGGTCAAAGAAGTCGCAATCGCAACGGCAGGTAGAGGACGTCGCCTGGATGTTGAAGTTCCGATCAGAAAACCTCGACCATGTATACATACGGAAATGGGTTTCCGAGTTGGATCTGATCGAGCAATGGAATGAGGCAAAACGGGCGGCAGGTATCAGTGAACGATAAATTCGGCGAGGCACTCATGATCCGCGTAATTCTTCCCACTCATCTCCGTAACTTGGCGCACGCACCCAGCGAGGTTTCGCTTGAGGTTCCCGCTCCGGTGACACAACGATCCGTGCTCGATGCGCTCGAAACGCGTTATCCCATGCTACAGGGGGCGATCCGCGATCACGGTACGTTGCAGCGGCGCGCATTCCTGCGGTTCTTTGCATGCGAAGAAGACCTCACGCACGAGCCGCCGGACGCGCCGCTTCCCGAGGCCGTCGTTTCGGGAAAAGAGCCATTCATAGTGATCGCAGCCATCGCCGGCGGGTAGTAACCTTTCACACTTTGATCCTGAGCTCTGTCAGCGACGAGTTGCCTGCTAAAATGACAGCGCTTTTTGATGGACTCACGCTATGAGAAGAATTCTGCGCATCACCCTTCTGTCATTTCTGTGTCTAGCCTTGCTGACGCAGCATCCCGCCGTGCAAAGTTCGGCTTCCGGCCAAAATTCCATCTTGAATCTCTACGACGCGTTCGGTTACCAGAAGCGCGGCACGGTTCTGGACTGGGGATTTTCGGCGCTCGTCCATTACAACGGCAAGACGATTCTTTTCGACACCGGCAATAACGCAGAAAAATTTGAGCACAACGTCAAGGCGCTCGGGGTGGACCTGAATCAGGTTGACATCGCGGTGCTGTCACATCGTCATGTCGACCACATTTCCGGGTTCGACTACATGCTCCAAGTCAAGCCGGCCGTCAAGGCGTACCTGCCAGCCGACGCCGACTTGGGCGCTCCCATACACTTCACGTTCTCACGTGCTTCTAAAGAATCACTGGAAGGAGTTCCGACTGAACAGTTGTACTTTGGCGGACAGACGAATTCGATGGAATACCATCCGGGCGCGCGGTTTCACGGGCCGAATCTGGAATTCGTGAGCGCAAGCCGCGAAATCGCACCCGGCGTGTACCTGATTGTCACTCGCTCGGTCATGATGGGCGACTTCAATGCGTACCCGCCACACGAGCCTGGCCATCCTGATCTCGAAGGCTTCCCTGAGCTTTCACTGGCGATGAAAACGGAAAAAGGCGTCGTTTTGATCACAGGCTGTTCGCACAGCAAAGTCGAAGAGATTGTCCGCGCGACGAAAGCTTACACGGGAGGAAATATTGAGTTAGTCGAAGGCGGGTTTCACTTGCTCCCGTACGATGCGGTTTACATCACGAATATTGCCCACCTGATGAAGGATGATCTCGGCGTGCGGAGAGTGGCGCCAGCCCATTGCACCGGAAATCTGGCCTTCAAGATCTTCCGAGAAATTTACGCGGATAACTACAGCTATGCGGGAGTGGAATCGGAAGTTTCCTTTTCACACTGAAACCGCTTACTCCCACTCAATCGTCCCCGGCGGCTTCGACGTAATGTCGTACACCACCCTATTCACACCGTGCACCTCGTTCACGATGCGATTTGAAATGGCCTTGAGGACCTCGTGCGGCAGCGGCACCCAGTCAGCGGTCATGCCGTCTTCAGAGTGGACGGCGCGAATCGCGCATGTGTAGGCGTAGGTGCGCTGGTCACCCATCACGCCAACAGACATCACCGGGAGAAGCACCGCAAACGACTGCCAGATTTTCGTGTAAAGCCCGGCGCTCTTGATTTCGTTCACCACGATTTCATCACACTCGCGCAGAATGGCCAGGCGATCTGGGGTGATTTCACCGAGGACTCGAACCGCAAGTCCCGGTCCCGGGAACGGCTGACGCTGCAGGATCTCTTCCGGCATGCCGAGGTCGCGGCCGATTTTGCGGACCTCGTCTTTGAACAGCTCCTTCAGCGGCTCGATCAGCTTGAGCTTCATCTTTTCCGGAAGCCCGCCGACATTGTGGTGCGATTTAATCACCTGCGACGGCCCACGCACCGAGACTGACTCAATCACATCGGGATAAAGCGTGCCCTGCACCAGCCACTCGACCTCGCCCTCCACGTTTTCAATCCGGTGCGCC
>JBKPSP010000056.1:0-3507 GCA_046735175.1 Acidobacteriota bacterium | reverse complement strand
CCGCTACGGCGCCGCTGAGCAGGTTCCCGCCCTAAGACAGGTCATCGGCCCTTCACAAGTTTTGCCGTCGTGATCGCCTGGCCCACATGTCGCTGCGTGTGGTCGGCGACGTGGACCAGAATTCCTCCCAAAGTGGTTGGCATCTGCTGGCGGCCGATCGTGCGCGGCAATTCAAAATCTGCGGGTGAGAATGCCCTCACCCTTTGGTCGGCGCTTTTCAGTGCAGTGACGAGTTCGGAAAAAATCTCACCTCGACGTGCTCCGGGTTCCAATTCCGCTTTCATCGCGGCGATTTGTTCCGTGCTCAAAGACTTTCCATCGGCATAGGTGAGCAATCGATCCAGGCTGCGTGCAATATGCCGCAGCTGAAACGCAACCGGGGCAATACCATTAGGCCGCGCGTTCACTTGTTCGTCCGTCAGTTCGCCGCACCAACGCTCCAGGTCTTCTTTCGCCAGTTCGAGCGCATGAAGGATGGCACGCTGCACCGCTGGGACATCGGTCAATGTTCCTCGCAACCATGGCTCGGGTACGTTTTGCGCTGGCATGGATTCAGTATAGTGAACCAGCATCGTCCGGTTTTGGTTTCCAGCCGCAACGTTATATGCTTGCGCCGTGCGGCAACGCTTGGGGCGATCTCCTGCGGTTCCTCTCTATCTCGGCCTGGTAATAACGCTGGCCGCGGTCGTGGCGTACTCCGTTTACGTCACCAACCGGATAGGCATACTCCGCCGTCTGCAAAATGATCTTATCGATCGCAACCGTAAAGATTCTCTCCAGCTCTTGCGAATTCAAAATGAGCTGAACTCGATCGGCATTTCCATGCGCGACATGCTCGATACCGGTCCGCTGGACCAGGCGCAGCGTTACCCTCTGACCGCGTGGCGTCCCCAGTTCGAACGCATGCGCTCCGATCTGGATGATGCATTCCAACGCGAAAAACAGGTTTCGCCGCAAGGGCGCACCGAAGACCAGCAACGCTATCTGGAGAGTTCGCTCACGCAATTTTGGGACGCGGTGAACCGCACGTTTGACTTGGCTGCGAACGGCAGGGAAGCCGAGGCCCGCGAGCAAGTCAGGATCTCTCTACAGGCCCGACTGGCTGCGCTCAGCACTGCGGTTGCGCGGCTGCTGGTGCAGAACAACGAAAGCGAAGAACGCGCGGCCGCTCAAGTCACAGGCATTTACGAACGCGTCGAGCGCCAGGCGTATTACTTCGTCACTGCCGTGCTGATCGCAATTATCCTGACCAGCCTGTACCTGATCCGTTCCAATCGGCAGCTCTTCAATCAACTGGCCACGCTTTCTGAACAACGCAGCGATCTCGCCCAGAAACTCATCTCCACCCAGGAATCCACGCTTCGCCATATTTCACGCGAACTGCACGACGACTTTGGTCAGATCCTGACTGCCATGGGAGCGATGCTGGGCCGGGCGCGCAATCAGGCGCCCGAAGGTTCAGCCCTGCGAACCGACCTGGTCGAGGTTCGCGAAATCGCGCAAAGCACGCTGGACAAAGTCCGCAGCCTGTCGCAGGCGCTTCATCCCGTCATGCTCGAGGAGGCTGGACTTGAACACACCATCGAATGGTATTTGCCGGTGCTGGAAAGGCAAACTGGAATTGGCATATCCTACGAGAAATCCGGCGCGCCCTTTGCCGTAAATGGAAGTGGCGCGGTCCACGTCTATCGAGTATTGCAGGAAGCCCTGAACAATGTTGTGCGGCACTCCGGTGCGAAACAGGCCTGGGTGCGGCTGAGGTTTGCTTCTCAGGAGCTGCAACTTGAAGTTGAGGACCATGGCTCAGGTTTTCCGGCGGTTCGTCCGCGTCAGGGGATCGGCCTGGTGGCGATGCGAGAACGCGCTGAATTGCTCGGCGGTGAGATCGCCTTCGACAGGCCCGCGGACGGAGGCACGTTGGTGAAGTTGACAATCCCGCGGCACACATTGGAGACGCATGCCTGAAGGTAAGATTTCGGTTCTGCTGGTAGATGATCACAGCCTGGTACGGCGCGGGTTTCGCCGCATGCTGGAGGACGAACCCGATATTGACGTCGTCGGCGAAGCCGCTGATGGCGAAGAAGCGGTTAAACTCGCGCGATCGCTGAAGCCGCAAGTGATCGTAATGGATTGCGCGCTGCCGGGTATCAATGGACTTCAGGCAACTCGCAAGATTCTGGAAACCGCTCCGGAGACGCAGGTCCTGATGCTCAGCATGCACACGGAAGAAACCTGGGTGCGGCAGGCGCTCGACGCCGGGGCGCGCGGGTACGTTCTCAAGAACGCGATGGACCTGGAACTGGGATCTGCAATTCGCCGCATCGTGAGTGGCGAAACTGTTCTTGACGCCCAGCTTGAGAAACAGGAATCGCTGAAGGGCGAACGCAGCAGCGGGTTGACGCCGCGTGAGGTTGAGATTCTGCAACTGATATGTGACGGGAAATCCAACAAAGAAATTGCCGCGCAGCTGGATCTGAGCGCGAACACGGTTGCCGTCCACCGCGCCAATATTATGGACGCGCTGGGAATCCATAAGACCGCAGAGCTGGTCGTGTACGCGATTCGCAATGGTCTGGTGAACGTTCCGTGAACCGGCGTTCGTTCTTGAAAACTACTTCACTGGTTGGCTCCGCCAGTATTGTGGGTGTTGCGGCTGGTTGGGAACAGTTGTGGGCAGGGCCCCAGACTTCAATAGGTTTCCGCTTTACGGATGTCACCACTTCTGCCGGAATCAACTTCAAACACAACAATGGCGCATACGGCGGCAAGTTTCTGCCAGAGACGCTTGGTTCGGGCTGCGCATTCCTCGATTACGATGCCGACGGCTGGCAGGACATCCTTCTGGTCAACAGCCTGGATTGGCCCGGACACGCTCGCCAACGCTCAACCTTGAAGCTCTACCGCAACAACCGTAACGGCACTTTCACTGACGTGACTCGTGCGGCAGGTCTCGACATCGAAATGTATGGCATGGGAGTAGCCGTGGGCGACTACAACAACGACGGCTTTCCCGACATTCTGATCACGTGCGTAGGCCAGAACCGGCTGTTCAAGAACACCGGCAAGGGAACTTTTATCGATGTCACGAATCCCAGTGGCCTTGGAAAACGCCAGGCCTTCAGCACCTCCGCGCTTTGGTTTGACTATAACCGCGATGGCCTGCTCGATCTCTTTGTCTGCAACTACGTGAAGTGGGCGCCGGAACACGATGTCTTTTGCAGCCTCGACGGCAAACACAAGTCATATTGCACGCCCGAAGCCTACGTCGGGCAAACTTGCTGGCTTTTTCGCAACCGGGGGAATGGAACATTCGAGGATGTCACCGCATCCAGCGGGATTTTCGACAGCAGCTCGAAGTCGCTCGGCGTCGCCATGTTCGACTATGACCACGACGGCTGGCCTGATCTGCTGGTTGCCAATGATACCCAGCCCAACAAGTTGTATCGCAATCAGCGGAATGGCACGTTTAAGGATGTTGCGGTAGAAGCAGGAATCGCATTCAGCGCC
>JBKPSP010000055.1:0-18980 GCA_046735175.1 Acidobacteriota bacterium | reverse complement strand
CAGCAGGGAATGGCGGCGTACGATCCGACGAATCCCGGCGCGAGCAAGTATTACTGGGACTTGATGGACAAGGGTCTGTTCAAACTCGGCGCTGATGCCTGGTGGCTCGACACGACGGAGCCTGAGACCGAAGGGCAGGAGGAGAGTATTCTGCTCGGTCACAAGATCGCTGCTGGAAGCGGCGATCGCTATGCCAATATTTTCCCGTTGATGACAACCAAAGCAGTTTACGAGGGACAGCGCAGCGCATCGGACCAGAAGCGAGTTTTCATTTTGTCCCGGTCGGCATTTGCGGGAGCGCAACGGAACTCCGTCACCGCATGGTCGGGCGACGTTCTCTCAGATTGGCTGAGCTTCAAACGCCAGATTCCGGCCGGATTGAATTTCTCTGTTTCCGGTCTGCCGTATTGGACGACTGACATCGGCGGCTTCATTGGAAACCCGCTCGGAAGCCCCAGCGATCCTGCTTTTCGGGAGCTTTTCATCCGCTGGTTTCAGTTCGGGGCATTCTCGCCGGTCTTTCGCGTCCACGGCACGCGGTCCAATCCCGACGAAAATGAGCTGTGGTCCTATGGGCCCGAGGCTCAGAAGATTTTGGTTCAGTACGACAATCTACGCTATCGGTTGCTGCCTTATATCTATTCGCTGGCGTGGAAGACGACTTCTGAGGCCTACACGCCGATGCGGCCTTTGGTTATGGATTTCCGCACCGACGTGAATGCGCAGAACATCGGCGATCAATTCATGTTCGGGCCGGCGATTCTGGTGAACCCCGTGACTGAACAAGGCGCGACCCGGCGGCACATGTATTTACCAAAAGGGAAGTGGTATGACTTCTGGACCGGCACACCAGTCGAGATAGCCAGGGAAGGTGGCAGATTCATCGACGCGGCCGCTCCGCTTGATCGCATGCCGCTGTATGTACGCGCGGGGTCGATCGTGCCAATGGGGCCGGAAGAGGAATACTCAAACGAGAAGCCTGCAGATCCGCTTGAGCTGCGCGTTTATGCTGGCGCCGACGCTGACTTCACCCTGTACGAAGACGAAGGCGACACCTACAACTACGAAAAAGGGAAGTACGCGACCATTCCGATTCACTGGAATGATTCGACTCAGACACTGACGCTGGGTGATCGCAAGGGATCGTTTCCGGGGATGCTGGACAAGAGAACGTTCAATTTTGTGCTCGTCCGGGAAGATCACGGTGCTGGTGTGGATCCCGTTGTTGCCGCACAGTCCGTAGAGTATGTGGGAAGAGAAGTAGCGGTTGCACCAAGATAGTCGAGGGCGGGCGAGATGCCCGCCTCCTCCCACTCCTTTTTGCTGCTAGCTCGCAGCGGTAGTTTCCGACCTTCCTTCTGCTATAGGCACCCTGAACCAGAACACCGACCCGTGGCCCAGTTCACTGGTCACTCCCACCTGGCCGCCGTGGTTCAGCACGGTGTGTTTCACAATTGCTAGACCCAGGCCGGTGCCACCGGCTTCGCGTGAGCGGGCTTTATCCACGCGGTAGAAGCGCTCGAACAGACGCGGCAGGTGCTCGGAGGGGATGCCCTGGCCGAAGTCGCGGACGAAGAACTCAAGCTTGTCCAACCGCTCGGTCGCGCCCAATTCGATCTTCTTCGTCCCGGAGGCATACTTGAGTGCATTGTCGATCAAATTGGCGAACACTTGATGAATTGCATCGCGATCTGCGATTACGGTCACGTCTGGAGAGTCGACCATTTCAATTTTCAGCCCGCGCCCTTTCGCAACTTCACTGAAGGAAACCTGCGCGTCCTTTAATAGTTCAGTCGCCGATACCGGGGCGAGTTGCAGCCGCTCTTCGCCGGATTCGACTCGTGCCAGCGTCAGCAGGTCTTCGGTCAGGCGGCTCATGCGCTGAGCATTTCGCCGAATGATCTCCAGAAACTCGCGGGCGTGCGGGTCAGGCGACTCATCCATCAAAGTTTCGGTATATCCGAGCAGGGAGGTGAGAGGCGTACGCAATTCATGCGAGACGTTTGCGATAAAGTCGCGGCGTGTGCGCTCCACGCGGGCGATCTCGGTGGTGTCGCGGAGAACGCAAACAGCGCCGCCGTCGGGGAGGGGCGCTGAAGTCATCCCAAAGATTCTTCCGGGAGCTACGGAATACAGCGTGGCGCTCCTGACGACGCGCTTTTCCAGCACCTCAGCGACGACTCGAAGCAGATCAGGATCGCGCACCGCGCGAATAAGCGGGGTTCCGAACGCGAGCTTACCGGCCGCAAGCGGCTTCATTGCGCCGTTGAACCATGCTATTGCCTGATTCGGCGCCACCGCGATCACCGCGTCGTTCATGCTGTTAAGCAGTGTTTCCAGCTGTTCGCGGCTGTTCTTGAGATTACGAAAATCGGTCTCAAGCTGGCGTGCAGTCTTATCCAGGCTTGCTGCCAATACAGCGATCTCATCGCTGCCTGCATCCGGTAACCGCGCCGCTAGATTACCGGTAGCGATTTCCTGGGCAAAGGTGACCATCCTCCGGAGGCGGCGGGAGATGCTCTCAGCGCCAATGAGTGCAATCATCAAGCCCGCAAGCAGCGCGATTCCCGAAGCTTCCAACAATTCTTTCTGCACTTTGCGGACATCGGTACGAATGGAGGCGAGCGGGTAGGCGAGCCGAACTGCGCCGAAAGAAGTTGGCGCCGCCACGTAGCGAAACTCGATTCCGATGGTGTGACTGGTGCGCGAATCACTCCCAACCCGGCCTTTCAACGCCGCGATGAACTCAGGCCGGGTCGCATGATTTTCCATCTCAGAAGCCTGAGCTTCTGAATCGGCGAGGACCTTCCCGGAGCGGTCGATAATCGTAGCGCGCGCTCTCGCAGCATTGCTAACCTCGTTAGCTAATTGCCCGTAGGGCAATGAACCGGCTTCGCGATCAGCACGGGCCGCAAACATCTTTACCTTGTCCTGCAGGTTTTGATCGAGTTGCGCGGCGAGGGAGTTCTCCCACGTGCGGCGGACCATGATGTTGAGCGCGGCAGTGGAGACGCCGACAACCACGATTGTCAGAAAGAGAAGTTTGAAGAAGATGCGTTTTCGCAAGGAACCCTGTAGCTTTAGCTTTTAAGCTCTTAGCCTTTAGCCAAACCTATCGTTCCGAAGCGAGGTTGGGCTAAAGCGAACAGCTTAGAGCTGATTTACTTCCGCACCTCGAACATGTATCCCGCTCCGCGCACGGTATGGATGTGGCGAGGCTTTTCGGGATCGCGTTCTATTTTTTCACGTAAGCGGCGAATATACACGTCAACAATTCGGGGGGTGACGAAGGCGGTGTCATGCCAGACGGCGTCGAGCAGGCTTTTGCGGGTGAAGACTCGTCCGGGGTGGGAGGCTAGGAATTCGATCAGGCGGAACTCGGTTGCGGTGGTAATGACTGGTTCGGTCCGGGTGGTGAGGCGCATGGCGGCAGTGTCAATGACGATTTCTCCCACACGCAGCGTTTCTTTCCGCAAGGGCTGATCGAAGCGCCGCAAGACCGCTTTGACACGGGCTACAACCTCTTTCGGACTGAACGGCTTGGTGATGTAATCGTCCGCGCCAATCTCAAAGCCGCGCAGCCGGTCGGATTCGGCAGTCCTGGCGGTGACAAACACAATCGGGATCCCCGCCAATGCCGAGTTGCTGCGGATGGCCTTGGCGATGTCAAGCCCGCTATTGCCTGGCACCATAATGTCGAGAATCACCAAGGCAGGACGCCGTGCATGCATTTCGTCGAGAAGCCCGGCGCTGGTGGGAAACCAGGAGACGCCGTAGCCGGCGGTCTGCAGATGGTGCTTCAGCAGACCCGCGATGTCGGGGTCGTCTTCCAGGATGAAGATGATGGGGTTGATTGGCTGCGCCATTCGGTATCAGTTACCTGCGATGGTCTGGCCCGCTCCGTGCCGAACATCTGCGCCGCGAACCCAGAAGATGACATCTTCCGCGATGTTGGTGGCGTGGTCGGCGACACGCTCCAGGTTTCGCGCCACGGAGAGGGCGTCTAGCGCCTGCACGGCACGGTCGGGATGTTCTCCCATGTAACGAGAAAGCGACGAGAACGCCTCGTGATTGAGGCGGTCGACGTCGTCATCGGCTTCGAGGACGTGACGCGCCAGTTCAGTGTCGCCTTCGATGAAGGACCTCAAAGCATCACGGACCATGGCGCGGACTTTGGCTGCCATGGCAGGAATATCGACCGGCAATTCGGAGGCGGGGAACTCGATCATGTTCAGCACACGCTGCGCGATATTCACCGCCTGGTCTCCTACGCGCTCGAGGTCGGCGTTAATTTTCAGCACGGCGAGAATGAAGCGGAGGTCGATGGCCATCGGCTGTTGCATGGCGAGAAGGTCGATGGCAAACTCGTCGACCTCGCGTTCTGCGCGGTTGATGGCGTTCTCGTTGTTGAGCACGCGCTGGCACAGCGCGGCATCGCGCTGCGAATAGGCCTGCACCGAAAGATCAATGGCCTGCTCCGCCATTCCGGCCATGGCAAGGATCCGGTGCCTCAGATCGTCGAGCTCCTGATGAAAACGAATGCGTGTCATCCGAACCTGCCCGTAATGTAGTCTTCAGTCCTCTTGTCTGTTGGGTTGGTGAAGATCTTTTCAGTTTTGTCGAACTCCACCAGATGACCCATGAGGAAAAAGCCTGTGAATTCGGCGACACGCGAAGCCTGCTGCATGTTATGAGTAACGATAACGATGGTCAGCTTCTGCTTCAACTCAAAAATCAGGTCTTCGATCTTCGCCGTGGAAATGGGATCGAGCGCGGACGCCGGTTCATCCATGAGCAGGACTTCCGGATCAACCGCCAGCGCCCGCGCAATGCACAACCGCTGCTGTTGTCCGCCTGAGAGGCTTGCGCCGGATTTCTTCTTGAGCACGTCTTTCACTTCATCCCAAAGTGCCGCCTGATGCAACGAGCGCTCGACAACTTCGTCGAGGGTCTTGCGGCTACGGGTGCCGTTCAGCTTCAGCCCGGCCGCAACGTTGTCGTAAATGCTCATGGAAGGGAAAGGATTCGGCTTTTGAAAAACCATGCCGACCTTTCGGCGCACATCAACGGGAGGAGTGCTGTAGATGTCCATGCCGCCGATTTTTACTTCGCCTTCGGCCTTAGCCTCAGGAATGGTTTCGTGCATCCGGTTCAAGCAGCGCACAAAAGTGGATTTGCCGCATCCAGAAGGCCCGATTACCGCGGTCGCATGGTTGGACTCGACGGCCATACTGATGCCGTGCAGCGCCTCGGTTTTTCCAAACCAGGCTTTCAGGTCGCGAACTTCCACTGCGGTCGCCATAGCTAGCGTGCCCCTCCCAGGCGCTGCCGAAAAACAAAGCGCACAATCGAAGTAGTGCCCACGATCATGATGATCAATAGTAATGCCCCAGCCCAGGCTTGCCTGTGCCAGTCTTCGTACGGTGAGTTCGCGTAAACGTAAATCTGCAATGGAAGAGCCGCCATCGGTTGATTGGGACTCAAATTCCAGAACTGATTGCCGAGCGCCGTGAACAGAAGCGGAGCGGTCTCTCCGGCTACGCGAGCGAAGGCCAGCATGATTCCGGTAATGATCCCGGCGCGCGCAGTGGCCAGCGTGATCGAAACTGTGGTCCGCCACTGCGGAATGCCGAGACCAAACGCGGCTTCGCGTACCGCCGTCGGCACCAGGCGCAGCATCTCTTCGGTCGTCCGCGCAAGGACCGGCACCATCATAATTGCCAGCGCCACCCCCCCGGCAAGCGCCGAAAAATGACCCTGTTCATAAACAACCAGGCCGTACGCTACCAGTCCAATCACAATTGAAGGTACGCCGTTCAAAACATCTGCGGTGAATCGGATCGCCTGCCCCAGGCGGTTTTGGCCGTATTCTGCAAGATAAATTCCCGCGCCGATTCCTACCGGTAGTCCGAGAAGGCTCGCGATCAAGAGAATGATGACGGAGCCGATCAGAGCGTTTGCCATTCCGCCGCCGACTTCGCCAACGGGTTTGGGCGTTTGCGTCAGAAACGACCAATTCAGCGATGTTGCGCCTTTGATCGCGAGATATGCGAAGATCGCGACCAGCGCGCTGACCACCAAGGCCGACAAGGTCGCGGCAATAACGGTGGCGGCGTGGTTGGTTAGTGTTCGCCGGAGCGTAATTCCTTTATTGGCCACGTGCCCCCGCAGGAACGCCACGAGTGACGGTCCAAACCATCAATCCGGCAAGTATGTTCACGATAATCGTGACCACGAACAGCGCCAATCCGATTTCGATCAAGGCGCTGCGATACAGTTCATCGGTGGCTTCGTTGAATTCGTTGGCGATCACCGCCGCCATGGTGTAGCCCGGCGCCAGCAGTGATTTCGCAATCTGGGGACTGTTGCCGATGACCAGAGTGACGGCCATGGTTTCGCCCAAAGCGCGGCCGAGGCCCAGGATGATCGCACCGACGATTCCCGCGCGTGCGTTGCGTAGAACACCCATTCGAATCATCTCCCACCGCGTAGCGCCCAAGGCGAGCGCAGCCTCGCGCTGATGCTGGGGAACAACCGCAAGGACCTCGCGGCTAATCGAAGAGATGATGGGAATGATCATGATCGCGACCACTACTCCGGCGGCGAACATGGAATAGCCGTAATCTGGAACCTTAAACAACCCGGTCCATCCCAGGTACTTTATGAGCAGCGGATTGATGTGGCCTCGAAGCATGGGAACGAGAATAAACATCGCCCAGATGCCGTAGATGATGCTGGGAATCGCCGCCAATAACTCGGTTGCAAAAGAGATCGGCTTCCGCAAGAATGGCGGGCACATCTCTGTAACAAACACCGCCACCGCAAGCGCCAAGGGCACGGCGATGATCAAAGCCAGGATAGATGAGACGATGGTGCCGAAGAGAAATGGCAGCGCCCCGAATTCGCCGGAAACCGGGTCCCACGCGCTCCCTGTAAAAAATTGAAAGCCGAATTTCTGCCAGGCTAGGGCTGACCTTTGCAAGAGCTCAGCAACAATCAGTCCAACGATGCCAAGCACGGTAATGCCCGCGACCAGCATCAGGCCTTTAAATCCCGAATCCAAATTGAAAATCGACCGGTTCCAGGCAGGCGCCTTTGGCGATGTAGTCACGAGAGAGATCTTGGGCGCTTCGGATGAACCCATGGATTTTGAGACGTTCTGGTCAAGCCCACGATTTGGATTCGGAGTATGTCTCTCGGGTGCGGCTCCCATGAGCTTTGAGCTCCATTATCTACTGATTCCAAGCAAGCACACCCAGATAGACCATAGCAGCGGCTTGATTAAAGGATGATGAATGCGGGCCAGCGTGTCAGCGCTGGCCCGCATCAACGACGGGTATTCTAGTGAATCGACTTGACCGCTGCGCGCTCTTTCTCTCTGACCGCGTCAGGCAATGGCGCGTAGTTCAGTTGCGCCGTCATCGTCTGGCCGTGGTCCAGCATCCAGTTCAGGAAGTCCACGAAGACCTTCTGCTTACCCTTGTCTTTCCAGTCGGTCGGAACCAAGAGCCAGGTGAAACTCGCGATTGGGTAGGCATCTTTACCGGGAGCGTTGGTGATTGATACGCGAAAATCTGCCGGCATCTGCTTCACCGATGCCGCAGCCGCGGTGGTCGACTCGAGGCTGGCCTTTACGAAGTTTCCTGAGGCGTTCTTCACAGAGCCGAACGGGATGTTGTTCTGCACCGCGTAGATGAGCTCGACATATCCGAAGGCGCCATCCATCTGGCGAATCATACCGGCCACGCCTTCATTGCCCTTCGCTCCCAAACCAGCTGGCCATTTCACTGATGTGCCGTTTCCAACCGAGTTTGCCCATTCCGAGCTGACCTTGGAGAGATAGTCGGTCCAGACGTATGTGGTACCGCTGCCATCCGAGCGGTGGACAACGACGATGGGCGTATTCGGAAGCGATGTTCCGGGATTGGCTTTCGCAATGGCCGGATCATTCCAGGAAGTAATCTTGCCGAGATAAATGCCGGCAATGACATCCGGAGTGAATTTTAATTCGGCCTTAAAGCCTGGAATGTTGTAGGCGGGCACGACTGAGCCAAGCACTGTGGGGAAATGAAGGACGGCTGTGCCTCGTTTTTGCTTGAACGCCGCGAGCTGCTCGTCTTTCATGGGGCCGTCACTGGCGCCGAAGTCGACGGTTCCAGCAGTGACCTGGGCGATGCCGCCACCGCTACCGATCGACTGGTAGTTGATTTCGATATCCGGATGCTCTTGGTGATATTGATTAAACCATTTGGAATAAATGGGATAAGGGAACGTGGCGCCTGCGCCATTGAGTTTTGTTTGCGCGAGCGATGGCAGCGCGAGCAGAACCAATGCGAATACTGGGAAGTATCTTTTCAAGATATTCTCCTTTGATTTCTCTACTTTGGCTGGCTCGATTAAAAAGCTCGGATGGTTAAAGGACGATGAACTACGCGTTAACAGTTGGGAAAATCGGCTATTCGCTAACCTGCTTGTGGGTCAAGTGTTGCCGCCGGAGATGGTCCAGATAGAGCTGCTCCGAGGATTTTTCCTGCATTCGAAGTAAGTGCCGAACGGTGTGCCCGCTGACCATATGGCAGACTTCCTCGGCGGTGTTTTTGACGTGGTCGGCAGCCCGCTCGATGGCCTGGGCCATGGTGATGACGTGGACGCTCTGGGACCCGCCGAAAGCGGCCTCTGGCTCGAGATGCCGCACAACCACGAGGTTGTGCAGGCGATCCACTTCGCGGTCCGCACGTATCACTTGAAGCGCCAGCGCGTGATCGCGGCCGGAGAAGGCGGTTTGAGTATCGGCCAGCATCTTGGCCAGCATCGCCAGCATATCGCCAAGATCCCTGAGATCTTTCATGTCCAGGCGGGCGTGTACGGTTTCTGCGCGCGTGGCGAAGGAGAGCAACAGGTCTCCGATGCGCTCGAGATCGATCATGCACTTGAGACAGGCGAGCTTCTCCCGGACTTGCTCGACGGAACTGTGGGCTAGCTCGTTGGCCACCCGCTCATCAAATTCGCGGTCCAGTTCATCCAGTTCGCGTTCGTAGGAGACGATGCGGGACAGCGCGGAATTCGCGCCCAGCACAAGGTCCGCTGCGGAGTGGGCGGCGGAGATCGCAACCCCGTAGGCCTGGTTGGTTAGGCCCAGCAGGCCGCTGTCAGGTTTCTGTTCTTCGTTCCTCGCAAGAGCGCCATTTTTCGACATGGAACCAATCCCGGGAAGTTGGATTTTTCCATGTTCATTCAAACTGAATCCTGTTTACATTTGTGTTAACAGTTTGTGAACGTTGCGTTGTCTGCGAGGAAACCTTCAACCACAAAGGACACGAAGATTCACGACGGAAAATTTGGGTCGGGCGAGGCACAGGCGAGCCGCCTGTGCTACACCTGGCGAAAATCGGGGGTGAGCGCGGCGAAAAGCCCGGAATTACTGCAGATTGCTGGCGACGTTTGAGAAGGTGCTGTTGGCGTTGGTGCCGATCAGGCGGATGGTCCCGACCACGAGAAGCAGGATTACCGCCAGCATGACTGCATATTCGGCGATGTCCTGGCCCTGATCGTCGGCCCACAGATTTTGGATGAGTTTGGTCATAGGGTTACCCTCGGAGCTTCTGAACGCCTATGATGAACGCGGAAACCCGGATTGTCAAACCGATTTGCACCAAAATAAGGGCAAAAGCAAGATTTTAATGCCACTGCTCGACCGAACGGGCGAGGTAGTCCAACACCGGCCGGGGGAATACACCAAGGAAAACAGTGATCGCCAGGCTTAGGCCGAGTGCGATCCCTAAGGCCGGGGGCACAGCCGCGACCGGCGCCTCCTCTCGGGGTTCGCGCATATACATAACGACGATGATGCGGAGGTAGTAATAGGAGGCGATGGCGCTGTTGATGACGCCGATCACCAGCAAGCCAATCAGATTTTCCCGGGCCGCTTCGGCAAACACGTAGAACTTGGCGAAGAACCCGCCGAATGCGGGAATGCCGATCAGCGATAGCAAGAAAATGGTGAAGACCGCGGCGAGGCCAGGGGAACGCTTTGCCAGGCCTGAGTAGTCCTCGAGGGTGACGTAACGTTCTCCCGCGCCGGCCAGGTGTCCGACGACCGCGAACGCGCCGACGTTCATGGCCGCGTAGGTCGCCGTATAAAACATGATCGCGGAAATCCCGCTCTTGGGATCGGATTGCGGCCACACGGCAAACGCAATCAGCAGATATCCGGCGTGAGCGATGGACGAGTACGCGAGCAGGCGCTTGACGTTGCTCTGAACCAAAGCGGCGATATTGCCTATGGTCATGGAGAGTGCGGCGGCTACCCAGATCAGCCAGACTCTTCCTGGGGCTTGTCCCTGGAAGAGGACGCGCACGAGGACAGCAAATACCGCGGCCTTCGGGGCTGTGGACATGAATCCCACGACCGGCGATGGTGCGCCTTCGTAAACGTCCGGTGTCCAGATGTGGAATGGAGCAGCGGCGACTTTGAAGCCGAGGCCGACGAACATGAGCGCCACGCCGATGTAGGCGAGCAGCGGACCGCCGCCGTTTGCGTATTGTGAAAGTGCTTCGCCGATCTTGTCTATGCGGGTCGAGCCTGTCGCGCCGAACATCAACGCGACGCCGTAGAGGAAGAATGCGGTGGCGAACGAGCCAAGCAGGAAGTATTTGACCGACGATTCGCTGCTGATCGCCGAGCGGCGGCGGAAGCCGGCGAGGATGTAGGTGGAGATCGATGAGATTTCAAGGGCGATGAAGATCAGCACCAGTTCGACGGCCGAGGACATCAGCATCATGCCGACGGCACCGAAGAGAATCAGCCCGTAGTATTCACCGGCCCGAATCTGCTGAACTTCCATGTATTCGTAAGAGCTGAGGATGACCAGAATCGTGATCGCCGCGACCACGAAATGGAAGAAGACGCTGAAGGCGTCTACGCGAATCATCTCCCAGAACGCGGGTCCCCAGAATTGCTGCTGCGACTGATACAGGGTGGCTGCGAGCGCGGCGAGGGCACCTAGGAGTGCGACTCCGCCGAGAGTTCGCTGGCTGCGGCGTTCGTCCATGATGGGATCGAGCAGCATGATGACCATGCCCACAATGGACAGCACGATTTCCGGAAGGATGCGAACGTAGTCACCGCCGGGCGGCAGAGTTTCGACGATGGTCTGGAGAGCCATCATTGGCCCACCGCCTTGGCGATGGTTTGAGGCATGGCCGCAAGTACGTTGTGGACTGCGGGATCGATGGCGTTGAGCCAGAGCAGCGGCGCAACTCCCATTACCAGCGCCATGATGGCCGCCGGCCAGAGCGCGATGCGCTCGCGGAGATTAAGGTCTGGCAACGAATTATTTTCTTCATGCTTCACCTGGCCGAAGAAGACGCGCTGATACATCCACAGCAGGTAGCAGGCGCTCCAGATGACGCCGGTTGCGCCCACGATTCCCCACCACGCTTTTTCTTGAAACGCCCCGCTCAATACCAGGAACTCCCCGATGAAGCCGTTGAGCAGAGGCAAGCCGACCGAAGCCAGGAGAATGAAGAGGAAGAAGGTGGAGTAAGCCGGCATCGGGGTTGCGAGGCCGCCGAATTCGGAGATCTCGTATGTGTGGCGACGTTCGTAAAGAATTCCCGCGAGCATGAACAAGCCGCCGGTGGAAATTCCGTGAGCCAGCATGACAAACATGGCGCCGTTCAGGCCGGCCTGGGTGAAGCTGAAGATGCCGAGGACAACGAAACCCAGGTGGCTGATCGAGGAATACGCGATCAGCTTTTTCATGTTGGGCTGAACCATGGCCACCAGCGCGCCATAAACGATTCCGATCAGTGCGAGAATTGCGATCCAACCAGCGTTTGCACGCGCCTGCTCGGGGAAGAGGCCGAGGTTGAAGCGAACCATTCCGTAGGTGCCCATCTTCAGGAGAACGCCGGCGAGCAGAACCGAACCGGCAGTCGGAGCTTCGACGTGTGCGTCCGGCAGCCAGGTGTGGAACGGGAAGAGCGGAACTTTCACGGCGAATGCGATGAAGAATCCGAGGAACAGCCACTGCGCTGCGGCGGAAAAGTCGGGCACACCGCCGGTGCGAATAGCGTTTTGAATTACGACAAAATCAAAGCTTCCCGTTTTTGCATAGAGCCAGAGGATCGCAGCCAGCATGAAGACCGACGCAATCATGGTGTACAGGAAGAACTTAACGGCTGCATAAACTCGGCGTCCGTGTCCATAGACGCCGATCAACAGCGCCATGGGAATGAGCGTCGCTTCCCAGAAAAAGTAGAAGAGGAAGAGATCGAGCGAGACGAAGACGCCGATGAGACCGGTTTCAAGCACAAGCAGGAGAACGAAGAATTCCTTGACGCGGTCGTGGATCGAGTTCCACGAGATCAGAACGCACAGCGGCGTGAGGAATGTGGTGAGCACCACGAGCCAAAGCGAGATGCCATCAATCCCGACATGATAGTGAATGTTGGGAGTGGGAATCCACGGCACATTAAGTTCGAACTGAAACCCTTCCAGTCCGCGATGAAAATGCACCGGCAAATGTAGAGAAGCGAAGAACGCGATTATGGAAGTGAGCAGCGCGAAGATACGAATCTCGCGGTCGCGGCGCGGCAGGAAGAACAGCAGAAAACCTCCCGCTGCGGGGATGAACGTGACCAGCGTCAGGATTGAGCGATCGAGGCCGTTCATTTTGTGCCCATCCAGACCATGTAGGCGATTACTGCCGTTGCTCCGATGGCGACCCAACCGGCGTAGGAACGCAGATTGCCAGACTGCATATGGCGTAAATTGTCGGACATTTCGCGTGCTGTGTCGGCGCTGCCGTCGAGCGTGGCGTCGATGACGCCCTGGTCAATCCCACGCCAGAAGACGACGCTCGAAACGGCGACCAAAGGCTTCACGAAAATCCAGGCGTAGAACTCGTCGATCCAGTATTTGTTGGCGACAGCGGAGTAGAGGCCGTGAATGGATGCCGCAATTCGGCCAGGCAACTCCGGCTTTCGGTTATACAGCAGGAACGCAAGAAGGAAGCCGAGAGTCGCGGCTCCCACTGAAACCAGCATCAGCGTGGTCTCCAGGCCAGTCTCATCGGTTCGTGTCGCAGCCCCGCCTTCAAACGCAGTTGCCGCGCTGGCGTTGGACGAAAACACCGGCGCCAAAAAATCATCGAAGCGATGGTGAATGCCGACCCATCCGCCGACGATCGACAGCAGCGCAAGAATTACCAGTGGACCCAGCATGACCCATGGGCTCTCGTGAATGCCACCGTGACCGTGGCCATGTGACGCGTCGTCCCGACCCAAATGAGTCCCGTGTCCCGCATGCTCTTCATGCGCACGTTCAGATCCCGCTGCTCCACGATACTCACCGAAGAACGTCATGAACAGCAGTCGGAACATGTAGAACGACGTGATGAATGCCGTGAGCAGGCCAACCAGCCAGAAAATCCAGTTGGTTTCGTAGGCTTGCCACAGAATTTCATCTTTACTGAAGAATCCAGCAAATGGAGGGATCCCAGCGATCGCAATCGTCGCGACAGTCATCGTCCCAAACGTCCACGGAATATGCTTTCGCAATCCGCCCATCTTGCGCATGTCCTGTTCGCCGCCGACAGCGTGGATGACGGAGCCGGCCGCAAGGAACAGCAGGCCTTTGAAAAACGCATGCGTCATCAGGTGGAAAATGCCTGCGGAGAACGCGGCCACGCCGCAGGCCAGGAACATGTATCCCAGCTGCGAGATCGTGGAGTAGGCGAGAACTTTCTTGATGTCGGTCTGAGCAATGCCGATGGTTGCGGCGAAAAATGCGGTGAGAGCGCCGATGATTGCGACGACGGTCAGCGCGCTCGGTGCCCGTTCAAAGATCACATGCGACCGAGCGACCATGTATACGCCCGCGGTGACCATGGTGGCGGCGTGGATCAGCGCGGAGACGGGTGTGGGGCCCTCCATTGCGTCAGGCAACCAGACGTAGAGAGGAATCTGAGCGGACTTGCCGCAGGCGCCAACCATCAGCAGCAGAGCGATCGCGGTCAGAAATCCTGCTCCGGCGGTTTCTGGAGCGAACGGCTGGACTTTAGCGAACACGGTTGCGAAATCGAGCGATCCGAAATGCTGGATGATCAGAAAGAGCGCGATCAAGAAACCGAAATCGCCAATACGATTGACGATGAATGCCTTCTTGCCTGCCGCTGCGGCCGAATCACGTAGAAAGAAAAACCCGATCAGAAGATACGACGCAAGGCCTACGCCCTCCCAGCCGATAAACATCAGCAGGTAGTTTGAGGCGAGCAACAGCGTCAGCATGAAAAACATGAACAGATTCAGGTAGGAGAAGAACCGGTAATAGCCGCCCTCCTCCCACATGTATCCGACCGAATAGATATGGATGAGGAAGCCGACGCCGGTCACGACCAGCAGCATGACCAGAGAAAGCTGATCGAGGTAGAAAGCGAAATCAACCGAGAAGCTGCCGGAGCGGATCCAGGTGGCGAGCGTCTGCGAATACGGCAAGTGCAGGGAGGAGAACCGCGATGCGATCCACAATGCCCATGCGAAGGCGGCGCCGCAGAAGGTCAGAGCTATGCCGGCAACGGCCTGGCGAGAGAGTCTCTTGCCAAAGAAACCGTTGATGGCTGCTCCGGTAAGCGGCAAAAGAGGGATGATCCACAAATAAAGATTGGGCTTCTCGGTCATAGTTTGAGCAGGTTCACCTGGTCAATATTCAACGTTTCGCGGGTACGGAATAAGGCGATGATGATGGCAAGCCCAACGGCAGCCTCGGCGGCAGCTACGACCATCACGAAGAAAACAAATACATGGCCGCTGAGAGCATTCCACTTGGCTGCGAATGCCACAAACGAGAGATTCACGCCATTCAACATCAGTTCGATAGACATGAAGATCGTGATGATGTTGCGTTTAATCAGAAATCCGGTCACGCCGCAGGCAAACAGAATCGCGCTGAGAACGAGGTAATAGGAAAGAGGCACCATCAGCCTTGCCTCCTTGCCTCGGACTCAGGCCGCGCGGCAAGAACAACCGCGCCCATAATTGCGATCAAAACCAAAATCGAAGTGACCTCAAACGGCAACAAGAATTGATGGAAGAGAAGTTGCGATACGTCGCGCGCGCCGCCGAATGCTTTGTCGGCCTGCGGTACTCCACCGAGTGCGACTGAGCCGGATTCCGACCGCAGCAATGCCCAGCAAACCATGACCGTAACCGCCAGCACGCCGGGGATTCCCAGCAGCCAGGAAACCCGGCTGCCCTGGGTGTGCTCCTCTTCGCCGGCGTTCAAAAGCATGATGACGAAGACAAACAACACCATGATTGCGCCGGCATAGACGATCACCTGAACGGCGGCGACGAACTCAGCGCCGAGAAGAAGGTATTCGACGGCAAGTGATCCCATGACCACCACCAGCGACAAGGCGCTGTTAATGGGATGGCTCTGCAGCAGCAGGTTCACCGCACCCGCGATGCAGATGAGAGCAAACACCGAAAATAGAATCAGATGAAGCATGGAAATCAGTTGTCAGTTGCTAGTGGCTAGTTGCCAGTCCTAGCCACCGGGCTTCAAGGCCACGACTACCGCTGTAATTACCAAGTTTGCAATCGCGATGGGCAGCAAAAACTTCCACCCGAATGCCATGAGCTGGTCATAACGGAAGCGTGGCAGCGTGCCGCGCACCCAAATATAGATAAAGAGAAAGACAAAAATCCGCAGAGCAAACCACAGTAGAGGCAGCAATTGCTGCAGCCAATCCGGGCCGAACACCGGGCCGCTCCAGCCACCAAGAAACAGCAAAGATGCGAGGCAGGCGACGGTGATCATGTTTGCGTATTCGGCCATGAAGAACATTGCGAACTTCATGGCGCTGTACTCGGTGTGATATCCGGCAACCAGTTCGGTCTCGGCCTCGGGCAGGTCAAATGGGATGCGGTTGGTTTCGGCGTAGGCAGCGGTCAGATAGATAAAGAAGGCGACAATTTGTCCGCCTTTGAAAATGAACCAGTTGGGAATCCAGGGTCCGAAATGCCCAGCCTGCGCCTCGACGATGCCGCGCAGGCTGAAGGTGCCCGCCAGAATCAGGACGCCGACCAGCGAAAGTCCGAGCGCGATCTCGTAGCTCACCATCTGCGCGCTGGCGCGCAGTCCCCCGAGAAGGGAATACTTGCTGTTCGACGACCATCCCGAAAGCGCGACGCCGTACACGCCGAGTGACGTTATGCCGAGCACGACGAGCAGTCCGATGTTGACGTCGGTGATCTGAAATGGCGTACTGATTTTGCCGACATTCAGCCAATTGCCGAATGGAATCACTGCGATCGAGGTCACCGCGAAGATCACAGCAATCATCGGCGCCGCGATGTACAGCGGCTTGTAGACGTGCGGAGGCGTCAGGTCTTCTTTAAACAGGAACTTCACGCCATCAGCAGCGGGCTGCAGAAGGCCAAACGGGCCGACGCGCGTGGGTCCCCAGCGGTTCTGCATGCGGCCGACAACTTTGCGCTCCAGCCAGACCGTGTAGGCGACCGCGGTCAGCAGGACGAACAAGATCAGCGCGATCTTGATTACGGACACGATGATGAAGAAGGTTATGGACAATTGAATAATTGTGAAATTGCGTAATTGAGTAATTGGGAAATTGAAACGCCCGGACGCAATCGGTTTCAATTACACAATTACCGAATTACGAAATGGTCTCAGTCTGCCGGTACCTCGGCGGGCTCCGCGTCTTTATTCTCCATCACAGAATTCAACGTTTTCGAATACCGTCCCACAGTTCCGGACGTAAACAGATTGTTTTTGGCTGGGGCAATCAACTCTGGATCGTGGGCTGCACCTGGGCCCATCTGCTCGACCACAGTGTGCTGGTCGTTGCCCGCCATCAATTCAATCCGTGAGACATCGTATCCCGGAACCAGCCGTTGGATTTCGTCCAGCGTTGCCATGGGATCGAAAGGGTTCATCTTCGGCTCCAACCCGTGGGCCTCGAGCCACACTCCGTGCCGGTCGGCCTCACCCGATTGCGCGCCGCGCGACTGGCCCATGTCGGCATGAACGCCATGGCCGAATGGAACAAGCTTGTGAACATCGAAGCCCATGGCGTCGGCGATGCGGACGATCATCTCGAAATCAGGCTTGACGGTCGTGACCTCGCCGGCCTTCTTCAAAATCTGAATGTCGCCGCAGGTGTTCGTGAACGTGCCCGCCTTTTCGTAGGCGTTCGCAGCGGGAAGAACGACATCGGCGATAGTCGCGGTTTCCGTGAGGAACATATCCTGCACCACCAGAAACGTGTTCTTCAGCGCGGCAGGGTCGACGCCGAGGCGTCCCACAGGGTTTGCGCCGACTACGTACAAGGCCTTCAGTGCGCCCGGTTGCAACATCTGCGAAAGATTCAAGCCGGGCTTGCCTGGCAACCCGCCCCATTCTTCGCGGAACTTGCTTCCGTCGGAAACGGGGAAGTACCCGGGCAGAAGATCGGGATAGAGTCCCATGTCGGCCGCACCGCGTGAGTTCGAGTAGTCGGCAAGGCAGATGAGCTTTGCGCCCGAGAGGCCGGCAGCAAATTTCGTGAGCGAAGCAATCGCGCTCCCCGCGAGCTCAGACCCAAGAATAATGACCAGGTTCTGTTCGGAGCTGAGCTTGTGTTCCAGATCGCTCGCTTCTTTCGATCCGCCCTCGCCGGCGGAAAGGGAACTGGCGAAGCTCTCGTACCCGTCGGGGGAAATTTGCAAGAAGGCCGTTGCCTGGCGCTGCAGCTTGATCGGTTGGTGATTGACCACATACAAGCGCGCGTTGTGCAGTCTGACATTGTTGCGAATCTGCCAGGCAAGTAAGGGGTGTTCATCGGTCGGGTTGTTGCCAATCAGCAGGATCGCGGGCGCGTCATACACATCACGCATGCTGGCTGTCGCGCTCGATTTTCCTTGAAGCGCTGCGGCGAATGCCGGGAAGTCCGCTGTCCGGTGATGATCAATATTGTTAGTTGCGACCACGACGCGCGCGAATTTCTGCAGCAGGTAATTTTCTTCGTTCGTGGTACGCGTTGAGCCGATGACGCCGATCGCCTGCCCGCCATCGCGATCGCGAATTTCGCGGAAGCGCCGTCCAATCAACTCGAAAGCCTGCTCCCATGAGGCCGGCGACAGGCGGCCATTTCGGCGGATGAGCGGCTGGGTGAGGCGGTCTTCCTGATTCGCGAAATCGAACGCGTAACGGCCCTTAATACAAAGGAAGTCGCCGTTGATCCCGCTCTTGTCGCGGTTGTCGCCGCGGACGATCTCCATGCCGGTGTCGGAGCGGCGAACGCCCAAGGTGGTCTTGCAGCCATCCGCACAGTGCGTGCAGGTGGTGCCGACGTGCTTCATCTCCCATGGCCGCGTCTTGTAGCGATATGCGCCCGAGGTCAATGCGCCCACCGGACAGATATCAATGCACATGCCGCATTCTTCGCACTCGAGGTGGTCTTCCTGATTGGGCACGATCGTGGAAACGACGCCGCGGTTATCTACGCCGAGCGCCCAAACGTCCATGCCCTCGCCGCAGATACGAACGCAGCGGTAGCAGAGAATGCAGCGCGGACGATCGAAGTAAACCACCGGCGACCACTGCTGCTCGTCGCGATGCGACTTGATGTCGATGAACTTCGATTCGGCTGCGCCGTAGGAGAACGTCATGTCCTGCAGTTCGCACTCGCCACCGGCGTCGCAGACCGGGCAATCGAGCGGGTGGTTGCCGAGCAGCAGTTCGACCATACTTTTGCGAGCCTGACGAATCTCGTCCGAGTCGGTGGTCACGACCATGCCCTCGGTGATGCCAGTCGTGCAGGCAGTCTGGAGCTTCGGCATCTTCTCAATCCGCACCAGGCACATGCGGCAGGCACCCTGCAGGGACAGGTTCGGGTAATAGCAGAATGCAGGGACCTCGATTCCGGCGCTCTTGCAGGCCTCGATGAGGAGCGTGCCGCCAGGAGCGGAGACAG
>JBKPSP010000054.1:0-14436 GCA_046735175.1 Acidobacteriota bacterium | reverse complement strand
CATCAGGCGAGCCTATCGGGGCGACGACGATTGGGCCCGAAGTCAGATTTCCAAATACGTGTGCCGGACGAGGGGCAGTAAACGTCACGATCGAGTCGGCACGAGCCACGGCGCCGGTTTGATCACCCATTACATCGGCGTCGGAGCCTGAGGGAACATCTACAGCTACGACTGGTGCAGCGGAACCATTTATCCTGACAATCGCTTCTGAGTAGATGCCTGAGACCGGCGGTCGAAATCCGCTGCCGAGAATTGCATCAATCAGAACGTCGCTCTCCAGGACCGCACGTGACTGATCCGAAGCAAAGTCCGCGTTGGACTTTACAATCACCGCAGGGACTGGCAGCTTCTCGTAGTTTGCCACCGCATCACCTCGCAGTTCCTTAGGGTCGGCGAGCAACAGCAGCCGCACTTCCCTGCCTCGGTCGTGAAGCTTGCGCGCGACTACGAATCCGTCGCCGCCATTGTTTCCCTTTCCGCAGATCACACCGAAGGTCTTCACGCGCGGATAGCTCATCGCGGCGAACTCCGCCACAGCTGCGCCCGCGTTCTCCATCAGAGTGAGTGACGACACCCCGAAGTGTTCGCTGGTGACGCGATCGATTTCTCGCATTTCGGTGGTGGTGATGATCTTCATGCGATTCAGCTTTTAGCTGTCAGCTATCAGTTATCAGCTTAAACCGTCCAAGTGTCGGTTTTGTGAGTCAATCCTGATAGCTGAGAGCTGAGAGCTTTAATGACACCTTTGCAGGGATAAGAAGGATGACCAGAAGCGAGGCGGGTCCGACCACCTTTGACGCTGGCGTCAGTCCGCCATCGTCGGCGTGGGCGTGCGCGAGCCCTCTCGTTCCATCGCCTGAACACGGCTGTGGTGGCGGCTGTAGGTGAAATAAATAATCAATCCGACTGCCATCCAAACGATCAGCCGCACCCAATTTGTCCAGCCGAGACCGTAGATCATCGCCCCGCACACAACCACCCCCAACGTGGAGACCACGGGCACGGCAGGAGCCTTGAAAGCACGCGGGAGGTCAGGTCGGCGTTTGCGCAGAATCCAAACTCCAATGCACACCAGAATGAAGGCAAACAGCGTCCCGATACTAGTCATTTCGCCAACCACGTCCTCAGGCAGGAATCCAGCAAAGAGCCCGGTAAATACGAAGAACAGCATGTTCGACTTATAAGGAGTGCGGAAGCGCGGATGCACGTCGGAAAAGACCTTTGGTACCAGACCGTCCTTGCTCATCGAATAGAACACGCGCGTCTGGCCGAGCAGCATGACCAGAATGACTGAGGAGAATCCCGCGAGAATGGCCACTGTGACCGATTTCGAAAGCCACTCGTAGCCGTGCATGTATTTTGTTATCGCAAATGCTACGGACGCTTCGCGTCCCGCCGTCCGAAAATCCTCGACTGTGGCTACGCCGCTCAACACGTAGGAGAACAGCACATAGAGCACAGTACAGACCACGAGCGATCCCAAAATACCAACAGGCATATCTCGCTTGGGGTTCTTCGCTTCCTGCGCAGCGGTCGAGACTGCGTCAAAGCCGATATAGGCAAAAAACACAACGCCTGCCGCACCCAGAATACCGAGCAGTCCGCCGTAGTGATGCGTGACGCCCTCGCCGGTCACATAGGTGCCCGCTGCGGGAATATAGGGAGTGTGGTTTGCCGGATTTATGAATCCCCAGCCGATGACAATCACCAGAACGACGATGGTGACCTTCAGGATGACGATGAAACCATTTACTAGCGCGGACTCTCTGGTCCCCTTAATGAGAAGCGCCGATAAAACGAGCAGAATAAACAGAGCGGGGAGATTGATGATTCCGCTCTGTCCGCCCATATGTTCTAACGGCGAATGACTCCACTGGAATGGAACGCGAAGTCCGAACCAGTCGAGGACGCGATTGGCGTACTGGCTCCAGGACACGGCGACGGTGGCCGCACCCACCGCGTATTCCAGCACCAGGTCCCAACCGATGATCCACGCAACCAACTCTCCCATCGTGCAATACGAATAGGTGTAGGCGCTCCCCGCAACCGGAATCATGGAGGAAAATTCGGCGTAGCAGAGTCCGGCAAAAGCACATCCGATGCCGGCAACGATGAAGGCCAGAGTCACTGAAGGCCCAGAACGTTGAGCGATGGCATCGGCGGTCCGCACGAACAAACCGGCGCCGATGATCGCGCCAATGCCAAGCATCACGAGATTCGCTGGGCCGAGCGTGCGCTTCAGGCTGTGCTCGCCTGTCTCCTGCGCCTCCTGCATCAGAGTCGGTAGCGATTTAGTTGCCGACAGATTCGCCATGAAAGGGTCCCCCTTTGAACGAGCTGCTTATACCGAATCCGACGCCGCGCGCCGCGAACGCCATGCATAGTAAACCGGAATTCCCAGCAACACGATGATCAAGCCTGGCCAGGTAAATTGCGGTTTGTAGCGAAGCAGAACCACATCGATAAAGATTGCCATCACAATATAAACTGCTGGCAACACCGGATAGCCAAACGCTTTGTACGGGCGGTCTGCATTGGGCAGCTTGTAGCGCAGCACGAACAATCCCGCAATGGTCAAAATATAAAACACCAGCACCGCAAAAACGACGTAGTCAAGCAACTGGCCATAACTACCCGAAACGCAAAGGACGCAGACCCAAAGCATCTGCACCATCAGCGAAACGGCCGGGGTCTTATATTTGGGATGCAGCTTTCCTCCGCCGCGGAAGAACAAACCATCCTTTGCCATCGCGTAATACACCCGGGCGCCAGAGAGAATCAGTCCATTGTTGCATCCGAAGCTGGAGATCATGATGGCCACAGCCATCAGATATCCGCCGAGGCTGCCGAACATCAACGATAAGGCCGCCGTGGCCACCCGGTCTTCGGTCGCGTACTGAATTCCGTGCTTCAGGATGGCGGTTGTGTCGAGTGCGGGCTCAGTGCATACGCCGCTGCTGATTGCAGCGCAGGTGCCGTCGAGCGGCAGCACATTCAGGTAAATCACGTTGCAGGCGATGTAGAGCGCGATGACGACGCCTGTCCCGATGGCTAACGAAAGCGGCAGATTGCGTTTTGGATTGATGACTTCGCCGGCGGTAAACGTGACGTTATTCCAGGCATCGGCAGAGAACAAAGATCCAACCTGGGCCACGGCCAGTATGGTAATCGTGCCGACCAGTACAATCGGCCCCGCGGCACCAACCTGCACCGGGTGCAACGACAATAAGCCCGCATTGTTCCAGAAGTGGCCGCTGAAATTTGCGGCGAGGGCGCTAGCATTTCTGCCTAGAAATACGCCGACGATCACCAGACCGAGCAGCCCCGAAACCTTGGCAGTCGTAAAAATGTTCTGAATGGCGGCACCTGTTTTCACACCAAACACGTTGATGATCGAGAGCGCGATGACCATCAAAATCGCAATCAGATTTTGGGTGTTCAGTCCCACCTGCATGCCGCCTAAACGCACCGGGCCGACGTCGTACGTCGGGACGATCCAATGCAGGCCGGCGAGCCAATGGCTCGAAGAAATTGACGGGAAGAACACGCCCAGGAATCGCCCGAAAGCCACCGCCACGGCGGCGATGGTTCCGGTCTGGATGACCAGAAAAAGCGTCCAGCCGTAGAGGAAACCCCACAGGGGTCCCAAGGCTTCGCGCAAATATACGTACTGTCCGCCCGCGCGGGGCATCATGGCGGCGAGTTCACCATAGCTAAGCGCCGCAACGATGGTTAGAAATCCGGTGATCAACCAGGCGCCGATCAGCAAAGCCGGGGAACTGGTTTCGCGCGAAATTTCAGCGGACACCAGAAAAATACCGGAGCCGATCATCGAGCCCATTACCAGCATGGTGGCGCTGGTGAGGCCGAGACCTTTGACGAATTCGCGATCCGACGAGGAGTCGACTTTTGCCGGGACTGCCTTGGCTTCAGTGCTCAATAAAACTCCAGAACTGCGTCGTCGGTGGTCGGCCTTCGGTCGTCGGCGAATCTCTTGTCAGCGAACGGTGATATCAGGTTCGGGTTTGACCAACGACCAACGACGGTTTTCTTCACTGCCTGAAAGACTTTAACCTAGAATGCGTAAAAATTCCTCTGCTGATTTTGCGGGATCGCGCACCAGATCGGATATTACGGCGAGTGAGTCTGCCCCGGCTTCGATCACCGAACGGCAGTTTTGCCGCGTGATACCACCGATCGCGACCAGGGGCTTGCGGGTGAGTGAACGCGCCTTTCGCACGCCATCCAATCCAACCACTGGATCAGGGTTTGCTTTGCTTCCGGTAGCGAACACCGGCCCAATGGCAACGTAGTCAGCGGGATTCCGGTGGGCCTCAACTACTTGATTCGGATTGTGTGTAGAGACTCCCAACCAGCGGTCCGCTCCAACAATTTTGCGGACAGCCTCCGGCGAAAGATCATCCTGGCCCACATGGACACCGTCGAACCCGGCGGCTAGAGCCAGATCTGCGCGGTCGTTCATGACGAGTATGGTCTTGTGTGGTGCGGGCACCCTCGCCCGCGACAGTCGTGATCGCAGTTCTAGGGCGTGATCGAGAATCTGCTTAGCATCGCCCGTTTTGTTTCGGTACTGAAGCAACTGAACACCCGCCGCCGCGAGTTCTTCAGCGGCCGTGAACAAGGCCTCAGGGTTTTCAAAACAGGTTGAATCCAGGATCGCATACAGCCTTGGCAGGCGGACTTGCGGCGTCACGCTGGGATTTTCGCCTCATGGCCGTTGCGCGCGAAGAATCGCTCGATAAAGGTTGTGTCCGTGTGCCCGGCACGAAATTCCTCATCCGCCAGAATGCGACGGTGCAGGGGAATTGTGGTATGCACACCCTCCACGATAAACATTCCGAGCGCGCGCGACATGCGTGATATGGCCTCATCGCGATCCTTGCCGCGAACCACCAGTTTGGCAATCAATGAGTCGTAATAAGGCGGGATGACCCCTTCGGCATAGGCGGCAGTGTCAAGCCGCACTCCGGTGCCCCCCGGTGGATGAAAAGCTGTGATCTTCCCCGCCGACGGTGTGAACTTCTCCGGATGCTCGGCGTTGATACGGCACTCAATTGCGTGACCACGATGAAGCACGGGACCGTGCAAGACGCTTTCAAGTTTCTCGCCGGCAGCGATCAGGATCTGGCTCTTTACCAGGTCAACGTCGGTCACCATCTCGGTCACCGGATGCTCGACCTGGATGCGGGTGTTCATCTCGATGAAATAGAGCTTGCGGTCTTTGTCCATCAGGAATTCGATGGTGCCGGCATTTGCATAGCCGATATCGGAGAGCGTCTGGCAGAGAATCTGCCCAATCTGTTCGCGCAACTCAGGCGTGACCTGAGTTGAGGGCGACTCCTCAAGCAGCTTTTGATGACGGCGCTGTATGCTGCATTCGCGTTCCCCGAGACTGGCGACGGTGCCGTACTGATCGGCAAGAATCTGGAATTCAATGTGGCGGGGATGCTCGACGTATTTCTCCATGTAGAGATCGCCGTTGCCGAAAGCTGCCGCCGCCTCCGACTGCGCCGCATTGAACAAGGCGGGCAGCTCTGCCTCGGAACGCACGATCCGCATTCCGCGCCCGCCGCCGCCAGCAGAGGCCTTGATGATTACTGGGAACCCGACGGTGCGCGCCCACTCAATCGCTTCGCCTTCGCTTCCCAGCACTCCTTCGGAGCCCGGGAGAATCGGCACTCCGGCTTTCTTCATCGCGGCCCGCGCCTTTTCTTTTTCGCCCATTAAGCGGATTACCTCGGGCGCGGGACCAATAAACTTCAGATGGCAGGTTTCACAAACCTCGGCGAAATTCGCATTTTCAGAAAGCAAGCCGTAACCGGGATGGATCGCCTCCACATTCGCGATCTCGGCAGCACTGATCACCGCCGGGATATTTAGGTAGCTTTGCGCCAGCTGGGGGGGGCCTACACAGATGGCTTCATCCGCAAAACGGACGTGTAACGAGTTGCGGTCGGCCTCGCTGTAAATCGCCACGGTCTTGATACCCAGCTCTTTGCACGCACAAATCACGCGCAAGGCAATTTCACCGCGGTTGGCTATGAGAATCTTTTTAAACATTTCTAAAATTCAGCAATTAGCACTTAGCAGTTGGCATGTGGCCACCCCGTTTACGCCAAATGCCAACTGCTACGTGCCAAGTGACACGTTCACTTTTTGGGCCTTATTGCGAAGAGCTCCTGGCCATATTCGATGGGTTGGCCATTCTTGACCAGGCTCTTGACGAGTTCTCCGGCGACGTCAGCTTCGATCTCGTTCATCAGCTTCATGGCCTCAACGATACAGAGCACCTGGCCAGCTTCGACGAAGTCTCCGGGTTTCACGAACGGCGGTGAACCGGGCGACGGAGACTCATAGTAGGTCCCAACGATTGGAGAACGGACAATGTGAAGCTCTTCTTCGACTCGGGCCGGCGCGGGAGTGGGAGTGGAAGGGACCGGGGTTTGGGGTGCAATTGGACTTGCCGTCTGAGGGGGGCTCGCCTGGACCGCAATGATGCGCTCGGAAGGAGCTTCAACTGCACCTCCGCGCTTCATGCGGACCTTGATGTCGCCGCGTTCCAGTTCGAACTCGGTGATCTCTTCTTCCTTGAGGAACTTTATGAGTTCTTTGATCTCTTTAAGGTTCATTCGCCTAGACCTGAGCGCTTGCGGTATTCACGCGGACAAGAAAATGCGCGGTCGCAGCCGCGCTTCTTGCCCCGGATCAGAGCGTAATCAGTTCCTTTCGAGAATTCGTCAGGATCTCGCAGCCTGTTTCCGTAACTACAACCGTATCTTCGATGCGAACTCCCCATTTTCCGGGGAGGTAAATTCCCGGCTCGATCGTGATGACCATTCCGGCTTGCAATACATCCGTGGCGCCCGCACCCACGCGCGGTGCCTCGTGAATTTCCAGGCCCACGCCGTGACCTGTTGAATGCGCGAAAAACTTGTCCAGCCGGCGCTTCTTCAGCGACCTTCTGGCTGCGGAGTCCACTTCGCCCACTGTCCTACCCGGCTTGACGGTTTCCAGAGCTGCCAACTGTGCCTCCAGAACGGCTTCATAGGCATCCTTTGCCGGTCGATCCAGACGCCCCAAGTGGAGCGTACGGGTCATATCAGAGCAGTAGCCCGTGAGTATAACACCGAAATCGCAGACTACGAACCCCCGTTGTGGGAGAACGGCTCCGGAGGCCCTCCCGTGGGGCAATGCTGACCTTTTACCGCCCGCAATGATGGTCGGAAATGACATCTGATCGGCGCCGAGCTTTCTGGCCGCGAATTCTAATTCTCCGGCGACCATGGTTTCGGCAACACCCGGCCTGAGCTTTTTCAGCAGCAGGTCGAAAAGTCTTGACCCAAGCCGGCAAGCGGCGCGAATTGAAGCGATCTCAGTCGGATCTTTGACCATTCGCATTCGCTCCACTAAGGCAGGAGCTTCTATGAGCCTTGTGTGCCGGTTAAGGGCCTTATTCAACTGGTTGCGGTCGGCAATCGTAAGATGGGCTGCCTCAACTCCGACGCGCCGCAGGGATGCCTTCTGGGTCAGCCATTGCGCGGCCTGGGTCAAGGGCGCGCCAGAACCGATTTTCACCTCGCAGCCCTGAATTTCGGTACGTGCCTGCTCCCGATAGCGCCCGTCAGTAAAAACCACAGCGTCTCGTCGCATGATGACCAGCACGGCGGCACTGCCCGAAAAACCGCAAAGATAACGGATATTCGGCAAGTGGGTGATTATCAGCGCATCCAGGCGGGCCGCATTAAGGTTGCCAGCCAGAGTATGCATGCGAAGAGAGTGGGCCATCGTTTGGAGTCTAACAGGCGGACCATCCTGCTATGGGACCTTCAAGGTGGGCACCGGTCAACCTGTACTCATTTAAACGCAGTGGAAACAGTCACTTAGCGACTGTCGAGGGAAGCAGGAGAAGCATCCGGGTTTGAGATAAACTAGCCATAGTTGCTGCTACCAGCAGCAACAGGGGTAATCATGACACGACAGGTTGATCGCTCTCTTGAAAAGGAAACTTGCCGCAAATTAATCAGCCTTGGATATGGCCGCTCGAAGAAGGTAAGACTCTATGGGCAGGAGATGAACCTCATTTCCGACCCCTTTCCAGCCGAGGACGGAATCGCCGTTGACGCGGTTAGGGCTGGGGAAACCAAAACTCGACGCGTAAAGCTTCCTCTGTCCGTATTGCAGGTAGCGTCCTCAAACCACGCCGCCTAAGAACTCTCCATAAAAGACAATCCGCCGGGTCCTGATGATCAGGACTTCCGGCGGCTGCTTGCGTCTAACTTGACTGCGAGAGACCTACGTCTCAATGACGCGTGGGGTAATGAAGAAGATCAGCTCCTGATTGGTGCTGCTGACCAGTCTCTCCTTAAACAGGTTCCCCAACCACGGGATATCGCCAAGAAGCGGGACCTGCTTAATCGCGACTGAATTGTTCGTTTGAATCACACCACCGATAACAACCGTACCCCCATCAGTCACGAGCACTTGCGTGGTCGCTTGTTGCGTAATTAATGTTGGATTGTCGCCCACCTCGTGACTGAAATCGGGCGTAGTGTTTTCTACGTCAACGTTTAAGAAGATCGTATTTTCAACCGTGATCTGAGGAGTCACGGTTAGCCGCAGAAAGGCGTCGATATAAGTCGTCGTAGATGGGCCACCCAATTGTGCCTGAGTGACCACTGGAATTCTGACACCCTGCTTCACGACAGCTTGAATGTTGTTCTGGGTTACGACGCGTGGACGAGAAAGGATCTTCAGCAATCCGCGCGATTCGGCCATGGTCAGAACTGCGTCTAAGCGAACCGAGTTGCTGGCGGTGATGAAGCTAAGACCGCTGGTAGGCCCAGTCGCCGGAAGGTTTGAGAACAGTGGAATCTGCACACCCTGACCCGGCGTGGGTGCGGCCGAACCGATGATTGGATAAAGTGCGCCAGGCGTTCCGAACGCGGACATCGGGGACTTGCCGGCTGCGCTTGCGCCACCGATCGCCGCGCCTGCGTTGCCGAATCCGAAGCCTAACTGAGTACCGATATCACGCGCGAAGCTGCGGGTTGCAGCCACCACGCGGGCTTCGATTTCCACTTCCTGTGTCTTCCGGTCCAGTTGCGCGATCAAACGGTCAATCGGAGGAATGGAAGCAGGAATGTCCGAGATGATGATGGCATTCGTGCGCTCGTCAGCGACAATCTCGCCGCGCTGGCTGAGGAATTTCTTGATCGTGGTTGCAACGTCCTTGGAATGTGCGTAGCTGAGGAAGCGCGTCACCTGGACTTTATCGACCGCCAGAGCTTCGGCTTCCATCTGGGCCCGCTTCGCTTCGGCTTCTTTGCGCAACGTTTCGATCGTGGCGATGCGCAACACATTGCCATCGAGTTGGCGTGAAAGCGCATTGTTCTTCAGAACGATGTCGAGCGCCTGGTCCCACGGCACATCGTCAAGCACGATCGTCAGATTGCCTTTGACGTCCGGATCGAGCACAACGTTGAGACCGCTAATTTCATGAACGAGGCGGAAGAAATCCTTCAGCTCAACGTCCTTGAGGTTTACCGAGATCGGTTCGCCGGTGTACTTCGGGCCGCTCACGGCTTGAGGGCGGTTCTTCTGCTCGGCCGCGAGGTTCACTGCCGGTTGAATCGAAGGAGCGCTCGGAGCAGCCTGGCTTGACTGCTCGGAACCCTGCATCGCGGCGTTTGCTACCGGAAGCAGATTTCCTTCGGGCCTTTCGACGAACTTTGAAGCCGCGCTCACTACACGAGCGCTCGGGTCCGCAGCCGGGGCATCTGTCTTCGCGGCGTACGTCGGCTCGACAACCACAAAATCGTTGGCGGCTTTGCTGGCCTCGGCCTTCTGTTCGGCTGGTGTCACCACGCTGGCTGACGCAGCCACAGCCGCAGGCTTCGCAGGAACGCTCGCGTTCTTCGCGACCGTGTCCGCCGAATACAGCTTCAAGGTGAGCTTGTTGCCGGGGCCGGGGACCAGTTCATACTTGCAAAGCTGGTCAACGTCCACGACGACGCGCGTTGTCGCGCTCGCGTCCGTCCCCACGCGCACGCCATTCACGCCGTTGTTGCCAACGTGAATCGGCTTCATCATGGTGGCAACTGCGGTGTTCGGCAGGTCCACGACAATCCGCGCTGGAGAGGAAAGTGTCTCCACCTTTGGTGTGACAGCGCCTTTGGCAGTCATCTCGATGCTGACGCCGCCATCTTCCGGCACGACCGCTACTTTCTGCAGCGAAGCGTGCGTCGCCGCCGCTTCCGTGCCCGGAGTCTGCGCTCCCGCCATCAGTACGATGGCCAGCAGCGCGATTATTGTTCCCAGCATTTGCTTTCGCATTTCCCGTCTCCCCGCCTTGATCTACTCACCCTTTGTGAATTTCGTTCTAAACTTTTCCGGCTCTTATACGGCTGGCCGGGTAATAGTCTTGGTCACGTCCCGCGTCAACTCTTTTCCCAACCGATCATGAAACGTTTCTTTGAAAACGATCGAATCGCCCGTGATCTTGATGACATACCCGTTGAACACAGGATCGTTCTCGCGCAGGAAATACGCCTTGTTCATGGCATTCACGACGACGGCGATCATTCCCACATCGGCCTTCACAACACCTTTCAGAGCAATCTGGTCGATAGCCAGGCAACGCTTTCCTGAACTGCAACCGGACCCGCCAGTCCCAAGCTTCACCACCGGGCTTACGAATGGATCGCGGCGTCCGACGGCGCTGATGGTTTTGGAAGCCGCCTTCTTATCGGCCCCCGCAGATTTGGTGTCCTGCACTGCCACCGTGGTTTGGGATGGCGTTGGCGTCTTTACCTCAGCAACCGGCTTCGAAGCTTGCTTTACCGGAACTTTGACCGCAACTGCGGCCTTTGGCATTTCCTTCACTGGCGCTTTGACCGCAGCAACAGCCTTTGGCATTTCTTTCGCTGGAAGTTTCGCGTCGGCACCCTTATTAGCTGGGATCGCCTTCGCAGTTGCCGCCGCCTTGGCTGGAACCGGCGCGGGTTTCACTGCCACTACCGGAGGATTCGCCTTCACGGTCGCGGGCTTCGCCGGCGAACTGGCAACCACTCCAGTCTTAGCAGGCGCGGCAACAGCAGGCTTTGCGGGCGCCGGCTGAACTGACACTGTGGCCGGCTTCGATGCAGGTACCGGCGCCACCTTGGCTGAGTTGGGCTGGACCGGAGTTTGCGGCACAGCCTTGACCGTTGCAGCGGAAGGTTTCGCCACTGGCTTGACGGCCACTGTATTTGTTTGTGCCAGCGCGGCACTGCTCATGAGTAACAGAATTGCCAGGTTCCGTTTCATCGGGTTTTGCCTTTACCTTTGGCCGGAGTTGCAGCCGGCGCAATATCGTGACTGAAGAAAGTCGTTGCGACGCAGGTTGCCACCACGCTCTCGTTCGAGGCGTACTGGTACGTATGCTTCGCTTTCGCATCTGAAGGCTTCTTCAGGTTCGCAACCTGCAGATTTCCCACATTGACAATGCGCTCCAGCTTGGCCACATGGTCAAAGAAGTTCAACATGGAGTAATACGGGCCGTCGAGTTCAACCTCGAAAGGCACTTCACTGTAAAACTCCTTTGTAGACACCGGTTGCGTGGTATAGCGGCGAAGGTACACGCCCGACTTCACAGCTTCGGCATCCAACATCTGCATGAAATTCGGAACTTCCTTCTCATCAGGAACGATCCGCTTCTCGATCTCGAGCTGCTGCTGCAGACTCGCCACCTGGCGGTCCATCTCCGCAAGCTTCGAAACGTAAGGCTCGAGCTGCGAATTCTCCTGCAGCTTGGCGTCGAGCGCTGCCTGGGCGGAGATATTGTTGTTCCGCTGGCTCTTGAAATAGGTGAAGTACAGGGCAACGGTAAGCAACACCGCGGCACCCAACGTCAGACCCCACTGCTTGATTCCGGATAGTTCGCTAAAGTTCATTTGGCCGTCCCTAGGACTTCCCCTTGTCGCCGCCCTTTTCGCAAGTCAGCTCGAATTGGAAGGCCTGCATGTCTTTTACTTGCTCGTCCTGATACGTTTCCTTGATCTCGATGTTCTTGAAGTAGCCGGTCTTCTGCAGGTTCGTAATCAGGTCCGCAACAGCATCCGTGCTCAGGGCCATTCCCTGGATCGCAATGCTGTTACCCTGGTCCTTCATGGTGCTCAGCCAGACAGCCTCGGTACCATTAACCGTGTCGCCGATGGTGTTCAACAAATTGACCGGCCCCGCCTGAGCGGCACGAAGCTGGTCGATCACATCCACGCGGCGTTTGTAGTTGTCAGCCTGCTTCTGCCGTTCCACGTACTTGGCTTTTACCACTGACAATTCACGGTTGCGCGATTCGGCAACCTGCATCTTGCTGGCAATACTTTCCGCTTGTTGTTTGAGGTGATACCAGTACCCTGCGTTCGCCCCAGCCAACAGGGCCACGGCCACGAGAACCTTGACCATCGGTGAACCGGCATTTCCGATTTCGAGCGCAGGCGCCGACACCGCCGAGGACCCGCGTTTACTTTTCGGTTTGGGTGCTCCCAGTAAATTGATTCGGATCATAGTTGTTCAAAGCTCCTCAGGGCCAAACCGACCGCCACTGCCAACTGGCCGGCATTGTTGTCGATCAACTCCGCGCCCATGCCTTCGGTCGGCGGGGCGATCCGTTGAAACGGATTCAGGATCTCAACCGGCAACGAGAATTCCTGCCGCAACGCTTCGAGCAGTCCCGGCACCTTCGACGAACCGCCAGCGACCAGGATCTTCTCGATATGTTCCCCTGCAGCGCTGGCACGGAAGAAATCAAACGTCTTCTGAATCTCCAGGACGATGATTTCCGTTACCTGCTGCAGAATCGGCGTCTTGGCGTCTTCACTCACCGTTCCTACTTTCCTGCCCAGCTTCAGTGATTCCGCATCGTCGAAGCTCAAATCCAGTTCCTTCTGCAGCGAGTCCGTGTACTGATGCCCGCCTACGCTGACATCGCGCGGGAACAACGGCGTGGTCCCCTTCACGATGTTGATGTTCATCACACTCGCGCCCAGGTTCAGCAACGCTACGACCTGGTTCGGCGAAGGCTCGTAGTTGTACTCGTAACAGTTCTGCAGGGCCAACGCGTCAATATCCACGATAGCCGGGGTTTTGCCGGCCATCGAGAGTACGTTGGTGTAGTTCAGAATCTTGTCCTTCTTGACCGCGACCAGCAGAACGTCCATATGCGGCTGGCCTTCGTCTTCCGAAAGAATCTGATAATCCAGGTTCACGTCGGCCAGGTCGAATGGGATGTGCTGCGCCGCTTCCTTTTCGATCGTCTCGGCAAGCTCGGCATCGCTCATGGATGGCAGCGAGATTTTCTTTACGATCACGGAGTGACCGCTGACGGCGGTGGCCACGTTCTTGGTCTTGATCTGGTGATCGGCGAAAAGCTTCGAAATCGCGGTCGAGACCGTGCCGGAATCGACGATCATCGAGTCCACCACAATGTCGGGCGCCAGGGCTTCGAGCGCGAGATGCGCAACTTCCAGCCCGCCGCGGCCTTTCTTTAGTTCGACCGCCTTGATGCTGGAGGAGCCAACATCCAGGCCAACAATTGACTTCGATCCGAAGAGTCCAAACATGTGCCCGCCTTTTATGTGGCAGCCTGTCCGGCTGCTTTTGCTTTCTTTGCCTTCACTTCAATTTCGGTGGACTGTTCTTCCATCCATTGGTCCAGACGCGTTTTCTTAAAGCGCCAGCGATTGCCCAGCTTGAAAGCCGGAATCTTCTGCTCATTCACGTACTTGTAGAGCGTGTCCGGACTGACGCCCAGGTACTGCGAAGCCTGGCGAATGTTCATTACTTCGCGTGAATCTGCCATAGTTGTCCTTTCCACAGAAAGTTATGTCCAGTAGCGCCCCACCGCGCCGGACATCGTTGGGAGGAGTCCTCTCTGAAACGCACTCAGAGTGGATCAAGTGGACTGAGCATATCTCAACCGGGAAACAGGAGAGCCCGTGGCTGATTTCCGCGTTTTTCTGGGTTTTTTGCCGGTTTTGTGGAAACCATTCCCGGCCTATATGTAACGCATGCCTATATGTAGCGGGTATACATGACGTGATGCGTACTTATAGTAGTAGTGACCTGTTGCGCGTAGCTTGCACTCGCGGTACGTAACCGAAGTACAGCAGACGGTACCAAGGTTGGTGTCCGGGGTAATGAGTGAGAATGGGGTGTTTAGCGGGACAAATCCAGAAGTGCGTAGCTGTTATAGCCGCTTATTGCGAAAACGCCCCACTCCTGCCCCGTTCTTCGAGGGAGGAGTGGGACACTTTCCTGCTGCTACGCTTTGACTCTCTTGATATCTAATAGCCGCGATTTGCAGACTTGATATCTAATAGCCGCGATTTGCAGAAGCAAGCACGTCGTAGGGCACGTCGCGCGGGATGTTGTAGCGCG
>JBKPSP010000053.1:0-5297 GCA_046735175.1 Acidobacteriota bacterium | reverse complement strand
GATCACATAGACCAGGCTCTCGGGATTGGTGTTGACGGCAGGATTCGACTTCGGCTCCGTTGCCCATGGCTTCTGATCGCGATCCAGCACGATCACGGGACCAGAGAACGGTGGCATCTGCGAAGCGTATTTCGATTCGGTAATCAGGGCGGCTGCGCCCTCGAGCTGCTGCTTGAGTCGGGCGGGAGGATTATCGGCGTTCAGCGGAACGTAGGCGCCGCCGGCTTTGAGTATGGCCAGCACCGCGACCATGGTGTCCGCAGAGCGATCGAGGCAGAGTCCCATGGGACGATCCGGCCCCACGCCATGCTTGCGCAGAAAGTGTGCCAGCTGATTCGCGCGTTCGTTGAGTTCGCGATAGCTAAAGGCCTGCTCGCCGGAACGTACGGCGATTCGCTCGGGAGTTTTCGCGGCTTGGGCTTCGAACAACTGGTGCAGGCATTGCGTCCGGGGATACTCGGCAGCGGTCTGGTTCCAGTCGGCGACGACTTGCTTGCGCTCAACATCCGACAGCAGCGGC
Organism: Acidobacteriota bacterium; assembly: GCA_046735175.1. Taxonomy (GTDB): domain Bacteria; phylum Acidobacteriota; class Terriglobia; order Terriglobales; family Acidobacteriaceae; genus Gp1-AA145. The sequence continues at coordinate 4,777 of JBKPSP010000053.1, read as the reverse complement.
AGTCTTGAAACTGCCGTTGCGGGATTCGCTAACGCCGCTGACAACAGAGTCGTGTAATACCCGGCGATGCGTTCGACCGCGCTCGGCTCGAAGCGCGAGGCATCGTAGTGGAACTCGAGTTCGAGCTCAGAGCCACGTCGAACCGCAACCAGTCGCAGTCTGTACGGCTCGCTGACGACGTGAATGCCCGCCAGCGTGAAACCTACACCATCGCATTCCTGCTTTCCGCCTAGATCGTGATAGGAGAAGGTACAGAGGGTGCCGTTCGTTCCAATCGCGTCCGGCGTGAAGTACTCCTGGACGGCTGCGGCGTCGCGAATCTTCTGGACGCTTTGAGATAGCACATCAGAGAATGCGAAATTGTTCTCGGCTTGAGCTTGCAGCGGCAGCGTCCGCGCAAAGCAACCAACGGCGTTTTCAAGCTCCTTGTATTCGCGGCCGTTGGCCTGAAATCCCAGCGAAAATGAGCTTTGGCCTGAGAGGCGCGCAAGTAGCGCCTGCCAGGCGACAAATAGAGCAGCACTGGAATCTGAATTCAGAATGCTCTTAGCAAGGTCTTGCTTGAGGATGATTTTGCAAACGCCTTGCGAAAAGCCGCCCTCCGGCTTTTTCTCCGAAGGCAGCGCCGCCTCAATCTGCATCGGCTGCCGCTTGGCCCAAAACTCTTTCGCCACGCGTGCATCATCTTCGTCGGACTCGAGCAAATCCATTTGCCACTGCGCGAATTGCGCATAGCGGAAAGGTTCGGGAAGCGAGTCCTGCTTGGAGGCGTAAAGTGCACCCAATTCGCGGACCAGAATCCGGAGAGAATGAGCGTCCGCGCAGAGTGACGGAACGCTGAGGACGAGCCAGAAGCTGTCCGATGCGGAGGTCAGCAAATGCGCCTGTAACACTGGGCCGGTCTCGATCGAAGTGCCAGACTTTTGACTGACTTCAAACGCCGAGTCAATCCGAGCTTTACGCTGAACTTCAGTCGCTTGCGACAGGTCGCTTTGCTGCCAACCGAAATCGCTGGACTCAAGCACAACCTGAAACGGCACCTTCATTCCGGTCTGGCGCCGGAAAACCGTGCGCAGGATTTCGTGGCGACTGACCAAAGAGCGTAATGCTTCGCGCAGCCGATCGATGTTCAGCGGGCCCTTGAGCGAAATTAAGCAGGCAGAGCGCGACGCGGCGTGCAGGACTTCCTGCTCGATCGTCCAAATGAATTTCTGCTGTGGTGAGAGCCAGAAACCCTGTTCCTGCATTCTTACGCCGTCCTCGTGTGCGTTGAGATCATCGATGGTTGTTTGGGGCAGCCGAGGCCAGACGCGGCCGCCCGGATTCTACTAGGCAGATGCGCGATCCAAGTCCGCGCCCTGCACGAGGTCGCCAAGCGCCACAACGATCTTTCGCGGCCCGACGAATGGGTCGCGCGCGTGGGCAGTGATCATGTTGTCCAAGGTCACCATGTCACCTTCACGCCACTGGAAGCGCACGGCATTCTTCTCGTAAATTTCGCCGATGTGGTCCATGACCGAGTCTTCAATTTCGGAGCCATCGCCGTAATACACGTGCCGCGGCAGGTCTTCGCGCTTAAAGATCGAGAGCAGCGACTGCCGAACATCTGGATCCAGGCAGTGCACGTGGTGCAACTGCACCTGATTGAAGAAAGACACTTCGCCGGTCACCGGATGGCGCAGAACGCCGCGGCAGCGCTGCTTCACCCGCAGGCTGTCTTTTCCGTACCATTCGGCGATGAAGCCCTGCTTCCGGCATGCTTCTTCGACTACTGCGCGATCTTCGGTTTGAAAGAACCGCTGCCAGCTGACGTCCAATCCATCCGAGAAATTGCGCACGTACATCAGGCCAGTATTTTCAAACTTCTCGCGCACAGCGGGGTCAAGCTCGCGGTAAACCTGGCGGCAATCAACGATGGGCGAGCACCCCCCTTCTTTCGCGGCGACCACACAGAAGAAACTGATGCGCGTCGGCCACGCGTTCATATGCGAGCTTTCGTTGTGGTACAGAATCATCTTGTCTTCGGGATACGGCGTTGAGGTGTAAATCTTTCCGGCAACGCCTTCGCGCGGCAGATCGCCGTATTCAGAGTAGATCTCATTGTAGATCGCAGCCGCCACGCGCTCGAAGTCGGAAGGGGTAGAAAGAGCGAAGCCACGAAAGAGAATGCCGCCGTGCTTATGGAGTTTCGCGTTGATGTAGTCCCGGTTGTTCCGGGCCCAATCTGCGAGATCCACCTGGTCGGCGGCCGGCTCCATGATCAACGGCAGAGGCTGGTCGTCGCTCAGCTGTTTTTCGCGAACCGGATTGAAATGCGACAGATCAACCGCTTTGCGGCGAATCGTTCCCAGGGACTTCTTCGCGGTCAGTGTGTTTTCCACAACTCCCCCTCAAGGTGGCTACTCAAGGTTACCGAAATTCTGAGCAAGCCAATCAAAAGTGCACTCGACCTGCCAAAATGAACCGTTAACTGCCTGTCAAACTAGAGCTAAGCCACACAAATACAAGTACTTGTGAGACCTCTAGCTCCACGCAAGGTGACGAAACGGCACGCTATGCAAACTCTTGCACAGTTCAGGATTACCAAGTCCTTCTACTGGGGGAGGGAAGGCGAACTGATTATAGAGCAACCGCACTGGCTCATTTCAAACAAAAAATCGATCCCAATACGCACTAGCTATCTGACGGTTTCAGCTTCACTCCCTTGGGTTCAACCGCCATCAGCTTCCTTCTTTGCGATTGTTTACGCATCTCTTTTTCTTTTTCCAGTTCCCGCTTCTCTTGCTCTGTAAAGATCTCCAATCCACTGAGTCGGGTGTCGGGTTGCATCACCGCGTGCCGCAGGACCGTTTCAAATTGCGCAGCCATGCGAAGAATTGTTTCCCGCTCGAAAAGTTCTGTGCTGTAGAGCCAGTCCTGCACCATGCCGTCGCCGGTCTCACGCATGAAGACCGCCACGTCAAACTTCGAGCGCGTGATAGAGGGCGGGAAGGGCGCAAGTTCCAGGCTGGGCAGTTCACGCCTCTGGCGCGGAATGTTTTGCATGACGAACAGCGCCTGCACGATGGGATTGTGGCTCGCGCTGCGTTCCGGTTGCAGATCTTCGACGAGTTTGTCGAAAGGAATGTCCTGGTGCGCGTAGGCTCCGAGAGCATTTTCGCGGACGCGGAGCACGAGCTCACGAAATGTCGGATTTCCGGAGAGATCGGTATGGAGCGGCAGCAGATTGATGAAGAACCCGATCAGGCGCTCGGTTTCGGCCGTCGTCCGGTTCGCGATGTCAGTTCCGAGAACGATGTGCTCCTGACCCGAATGTTTGAACAGCATGGTCTTGAAGGCGGCCAACATAGTCATGAATGGTGTAACGCCTTGCTGTTGGCTGAACGCCTTCACAGCTTCGTGAGTATCGCTCGCAAGCGGGATGGGTTCGTAGGCGCCGTAGAATTTACGAACATTAGGGCGCGGCCGATCCGAAGGCAGGTCCAGCAACGGAGGCGCGCCACGCAAGTGCTCGCGCCAGTAGCTGATCTGGCTTTCCAAAACTTTCCCCTGAAAATAATTGCGCTGCCAAACTGCGTAATCGGCATACTGGACCCCAAGCTCAGGCAACGGCGAGGGGCGGTTCTGCAAATTGGTGGAGTAAATTTCGCCGAGCTCTTGCATGAAGATGCCGGCCGACCAGGCGTCGCTGACGATGTGGTGCATGGTCAGAAGCAAAACGTGATCGCGCGAGGCGAGCTTCAGGATCTTTGCGCGAAGCAGCGGCCCTTTGGCTAGATCGAACGGGGTGCGCGCTTCTGCAGCAGCAATTTCTTTGGCTTCGAGTTCGGGCTGTGCCTTGCTGCTGAGATCGATTGTCGGCACAGCGAGGACGAGCGAATCAGCGATGATCTGGACCGGCTGATTGTCAGGTCCGGTCGCGAATGTGGTGCGCTGCGATTCGTGCCGGCGAACGATCTCGTTCAGCGCGCCAGTGAGGGCGTTGACATTCAAGTCTCCGATGAGTCGAACCGTGCGAGGGATATTGTAGAGCGGATTGTTGGGCTCAATGCGATCGAGTACCCAGAGCCGCTGTTGGGCAAACGACAATGGCAGAAGTTTATCGCGCGGAACCCTGACGATGGGGGGGACTTCAACGATCGTGCCGACCTTGTCGGCTTCCGCCGCAAGTCCTGACACGGTTGGCGATTCGAACAGAGTTCGCAGCGGCAATTCGATATTGAGGCCCCGGCGCACTCGCGAAATGACTTGAGTGGCGAGCAGGGAGTGTCCGCCAAGATCGAAGAAGTTATCTTCAACGCTGATCTGATTCGACTCGCGGCGTAAAACTTCAGCCCAGATGGCCGCGATCTTCTCTTCGGTTGCGGTCCGCGGGGCAACGTATGTTTTGGTTTGGGCCTGCTCGGGTTCAGGCAGGGCTTTGCGGTCGATTTTGCCGTTGGAGGTCAGCGGCAGCTTGGCAAGGATCACCACCGCCTGCGGCACCATGTAGTCGGGCAGTTGCTGTTTGAGATAACTCCGAAGTTCTTCTCCTTTGATCTCGCCAGCATCGCGGCTGGGGACGACATACGCCAGCAGTCGCTTGTCCCCGCGTTCGTCTTCGCGCGCCAGAACGACCACTTGCTTCACCGCTGAGTGTTTGGCCAGCACTGACTCGATCTCGCCCAACTCGATGCGGAAGCCGCGCACCTTCACCTGATCATCACCACGGCCCAGGAACTCGATATTGCCGTCTTCTCCATAACGCGCCAGGTCGCCGGTGCGATACATCTTGGCG
>JBKPSP010000052.1:0-35252 GCA_046735175.1 Acidobacteriota bacterium | reverse complement strand
ATCGTGAATAGCTTCTGATATCCATGCATAAGAAATACGATCCCCACCACGATCCTCAGGACCGTCAGGCCGCAGTTCTGAAATTTCATGCTTTCTCCTTAAGCCGACTTGGATGACATCGCGTCAAGTGGAGGCTCCATTTTGCCGTGTGCCTGGGATCAACGCAAATTTGGGGTGAGGGCTCCCACGTTAAACTAGGAGTTCCATGCTTCGCCCACCCGGACCCAAGCCGCACTTGCTCATCGGCAATCTGCCGCTGGCCAGCCACAACCCGCTAGCAATCTTCGAAAAGTGGGCGCGTGAGTTCGGAGACATTTTCTACTACCGCGCGCTTTGGATCCATGTTTATTTCCTGAATCACCCTGACCTGATCGATGCCGTGCTGGTGCGGAATTATCAAAACTTTCTGAAGGACCACGTTGTCCGCAAGAGCCGCTGGTTTTTCGGAGACGGCCTGCTGACCAACGAAGGCGAGTCCTGGTTGCGGCAGCGGCGGTTGGCGCAACCGGCGTTTCATCGCGAACGGATTGCCGGTTACGCGAAGATCATGACGGGCTATGCCGAGGAGATGCTTGCAGGTTGGCGCGACGGCGAGGTTCGCGATGTGCATCAGGAGATGATGCAGCTCACGCTGAAGATCGTAGTGCGGGCGCTGTTCAACGTCGAGTCGAAGGAAGTGGGAGATATTTCCACCGCAATGAATGTGCTGATGAGCAACTCCGTGGGAATCCGCTTACTGCTCCCACCGGCTGCACGCTTCCTGCCGACCCCGGCGATGATCGAATTCCGTCGCGCTGTGCGAAGACTGGACGAGACCGTATATCGAATCATTGCCGAGCGGCGCAAAAACGAAGCCGATACCGGCGACTTGATTTCGATGCTGATGCAGGCGCGTGACGAAGATGGCGGGCGCATGAGCGACAAGCAACTTCGCGACGAAGTGATGACTTTTCTGCTGGCAGGTCACGAGACAACTGCCTTGGCGCTTTCATGGAGTTGGCACTTGCTGGCGCAAAATCCTGAATCAGAGACCAAACTTCACGAGGAACTTGATCGCGTGCTTGGCGGGCGCACTCCTGAATTTTCTGATCTGCGAAATTTGACTTACACCGAGCGGGTCGTCAAGGAATCTATGCGCTTGTATCCACCCGCGTGGAGCCTGGCGAGAACTGTGGTGAAGGACTTCGATATCGCCGGATACCGCATCCCCGACGGCGCGAACGTCGTGATGAGCACCTGGATCATGCATCATGATGCGCGGTACTTTCCCGACCCGTACAGATTCGATCCTGACCGCTGGTTGAGTGAGCAATCGCAGAAGTTGCCGCGGTTTGCTTATTTTCCGTTTGGCGGCGGGCCAAGGCAATGCATCGGGAATTCATTCGCGATGATGGAGGCGACATTGCTGCTAGCGGCGATTGCGCAGAAGTTTCAGTTCCGCGCGGTGGAAGGGCATCCGGTGGTGCCGATTCCGAGTTTTACGCTAAGGCCGAAGTATGGGATACGGATGACAATTCAGAAACGCTCCCAAACACAAGGTCCCTCGGCTTCGCACGACCCTCGCTTCGCTCAAGTCACGCTGCGCTCGGGATGACATGGTCGTGGTGAACATCCGCGTTACCAGAAACGTCCTTGCATGGTAGCGGGCAGCTTGCTTCCTCGCTTCCCGATCACTAAAATCTGAAGGTTTGCCTGCTGGTCCAAATCGGGGCCGCCATAGCACCAGGTTTTGGTGCTATGAGGCGTGAGCCCCACTCCTTCGCTCAGCAGCAAAGTGCTCATAATTCGGAGAGTTTATGAAAACTGTTTCCCTCGCACAGGAGATCAATCCCTGGGAGGCGCAATCGGCGCGTTTCAGCTTCGCCGCGCAAAAACTCAACCTTGATGAGGGCCTTTGGAAGGTCCTGCAATATCCTAACCGCGAGCTGATCGTCCACATTCCCGTCGCCATGGACAACGGCAAGCTCGAAGTGTTTACCGGATTTCGCGTGCAGCACTCGATCGCCCGCGGTCCGGCAAAGGGAGGCGTTCGTTATTCCCCCGATGTCACGCTCGACGAAGTTCGCGCACTTGCGGCGTGGATGACCTGGAAATGTGCCGTCGTGAATATTCCCTTCGGCGGCGCGAAGGGTGGCGTGATCTGTGATCCGCACAAGATGTCCATGGGTGAACTCGAGCGCATGACTCGGCGCTACACCGCCGAACTGGTTGAGTTCATCGGCCCGGAGAAAGATGTCCCGGCGCCAGACATGAACACCAACGAACAGGTGATGGCGTGGATGATGGACACGTTCTCCATGCATTCCCGGCAGACCGTAACTGCGGTCGTAACCGGAAAGCCGATCAACATCGGCGGATCGCGCGGACGCCGCGAAGCCACGGGCCGCGGCATCATGATTGTCTGCGACGAGGCGATCAAAAAACTCGGCCTCCAGCACGAGAGCACGCGCGTGATCGTGCAGGGCTTTGGCAATGTCGGCTCCAATGCCGCCCGGTTGATGGCGCAGGCGGGTTACAAGATCACCGGCGTGATCGAAGTGGATGGCGCGATTTACAACAAGCACGGCCTCGACATGGAAGCGCTGTGGAGTTACCGCGAGCGCACCAAAAAAATCTCAGGCTTCCCCGAAGCCGAGGCCGCCGATCCCGCGGAGTTGATGTGCACTGAGTGTGAAATCCTGGTGCCGGCGGCTACGGAGAACCAGATCACCAGCCAGAACGCTGCGGAAATCAAGTGCCGCATCCTCGCTGAGGGCGCGAACGGTCCCACCACTGCCACGGCGGACGATATTCTCGCCGACAAGCACGTTTTCGTGATCCCAGACATCCTTTGCAACGCCGGCGGCGTCACAACCTCCTATTTCGAGTGGGTGCAGGACCGCCAGGGATATTTCTGGAAAGAGTCGGTCGTCAACGAGCAATTGGAAGACATCATGGTCAGCGCGTTTCACGACGTTGTTCGCTTTTCCGAAAATCACAATGTAAACAATCGCATCGCGGCGTACATGCTGGCGATCGATCGTGTGGCATACACAATTAAGCAGCGAGGAATTTACGCTTAAAGGAGGAGTTATGAGCAGAATTTCCAAGGTGATTTTCGCGTTCGTGTTCGCAATCATGCTCGCCGCGGGCGCGAGCACAACGGCGGCCCAGGCTGCAAGCGGGTCGTCTGCGACCAAGCCGGCCAAGACCGCAACAGCCGCCGACAAGCTTGACATCAACAGCGCCACCAAAGATCAACTCGAAGCCTTGCCCGGCATCGGTGACAAGTACTCGCAAAAGATCATCGACGGGCGCCCCTATAAAACCAAGCGCGAGCTGGTGACAAAGAAGGTCATCCCGGCAGCCACTTACGAGAAGATCAAAGACCAGATCATTGCGCACCAGGCCACGGCAGCGAAAAAGCCCTAGCGACATCGCAGCTTCGTGAACTTTCGTGTCCTTGGTGTTATTCAACCACCAAGGACACGAGGGAACAGAAAAGCCAACCCATCCACGAATAATCCCGTCGTTGCTTCGCCTCCTTTCAAGGCGCATAATTTAAGTGTCCCGCTTCGAGCGGCCGCGCAGTTGCTGTGAACCTGCCAAACTCCATCACGCTGGTCCGTATCCTGAGCATTCCTGTGCTGATCTGGGTGCTTTCGAGTTCCCGGTTCTCGGCGGCGAATGGCGAGCGGGAAATCCTCGCAACCGCATTGTTCATTGCCGCGTCGATCACTGACGGTATCGACGGCTACATTGCCCGCCGGCGCGGGCAGATCACCACCATGGGTATGTTGCTCGACCCTTTAGCCGACAAGCTCCTTATTGCCGCCGCATTCATTACGCTTGTTCAATTTAATCCCCGTATGGTCCCGGCCTGGATTGCAGTTGTAATCATTGGTCGTGAATTTCTGGTCAGCGGCCTAAGGTCGATTGCAGCATCCGAGGGATTCACCATCGAAGCGAGCGATCTCGGCAAATTCAAAATGGTCGTGCAGATTGTTTCCGTAGTGGCGGTAATTCTCGACCACCGCTGGACTCAGTTCGCCGTGTATCGCCAGTACGTTTTCTCCATAGACTGGATCGCGCGGTTCGCTATCTGGTTCATGGTGGCACTGTCTCTGGTCTCTGCGGGAGATTACTTTTACGCATTCTGGTCGAAGATCGATCGCCATGTAGTCAAGCGCCGTCGGCGCGCCTTTATCCTCAGCCGGCGCAAGAAGCGCGATGTCGCCGCAATCTGAAGAATCGCCGCCCCTCCAGTCAGATTCCAATCCGCAGCCGGAATATACGCCGCAGGAACGCGCCTTGCTCCTGCAACTCGCGCGCGAGGCGATCGTTTCTCGGTTAGAAGGTCGGGAGATGGTTGCATTCGAACCGGCACCACATTTGTCCGAGCCGCGTGGCGTCTTTACTACCGTTTACCTCGGGGACAGATTAAAGGGCTGCGTCGGATATCCCCTGGCGCTTATGCCGCTGTATAGGGCGGTTCTGGAGACGGCTCGGGGAGCGGCGTTCGACGATCCCAGGTTTGCGCCTCTCACCCTCGCCGAGGCGCCCGCAATGGGGATTTCGTTGAGCGTACTTTCTCCACTCAGACCGATCGCGGCTGAAGACGTGGTGCCCGGGCGCCATGGGCTGCTGATCTCCCGTGGCGATCGTCGGGGGCTGCTCTTGCCGCAAGTTCCGGTAGAGCATGGCTGGGACCGCATCACATTCCTGGAGCAAACGTGCAGAAAGGCCGGTCTGCCACTCGATGCCTGGCAGCACGGGGTACAGATCGAAGCCTTCACGGCCGAAATTTTTGGGGAACACGGGGAGTTCAAGTAGCCCAAAGCTTTTCGGCCAGGCTAACCACCCGAGAAGCGCGAAACGAGAACAAGCCGGACGGTTATATGAAGAAATATTTGCCGAACTGCTTCCATCCGGCGTTTGCTGGTCTAGTCTTTTTTCGACTCTTCATTAGGAGGCGTGAAATTCCCGGGGCGTTCAGTTCTGCGGTTCATTTTTTCCTTAACCGCCGCTTGAATTCTCAACTTATAGTCAAGGCAATTCAGCACGAATCCGCTCAGAGTCCGACGTTCGCGGCGGGCTGCTTCGCGTATCTGCTGGGCTTGTTCGACCGAGCAGCGGATCAGTAAAGCGGTCCTGTTTGTTCGCGGCATACCAGAATAGTACCGCTGATATCAGTTGATATCATAGATAGGTTTCTGCTTGCTTAAGAGCCGGACAAGGGGTACAGTCTGAGTCGAGGTGCATCAGCTGATGCAGGGCGAAACCGGCGAACGCTGGCGCAAGCTGTGCGAGGAAGCGGCCATTGAGCAGGATCCCGAACGCCTGTTGCAACTCGCCCAGGAGATTAACCCGTCTCTTGGACGAGAAAGAGCAGCGGCTGAAGAATACGCACCACAGCAGTTCACAAAGCGCTGCTTAAAGTCGGGAATCCCACCCAGAGCGTCTTCCGTCCGAATCGTCCGTTCGGTTCTATCTTGCTTCTCGTTCTCCAAGTTGACCTTTCTCGTTCCAATTGCTGCTTCCATCTTGGGTGACTGGCAAACACATCCTCGAAGCCCGCATCCCAAGCGAGGTCTGCTGAGGGGCCTTGCCGCCACTCAGTGTTCACCAGTCTTTTACAAGGAGTGCAGGAGATGTGGAGGAAGCAGGATGATGTTGAAGGGGCGCAACCGAAGCAGCAAAGCGACGCGACCAGGCTGCTCGGAGACGTGCTGAGTCAGTCGGCCAGCAAAGACGATCTCGAGAATAGAAACGCTGGAGTTTCTTCGAACACCGCCGTCAGTGTGCCCGCCAGCCCGCCGTTGAGCTCACCTGCCATGAACACCTACACGGCAGCGGTGAAGGAATTCACCACCAACGCTACTGCGTTTATCGAGTACCTGCCGCTTCTTACCAAGGCCCGAAACGCGTATGAGGAAGCGATGCGGGTGAGCACGGAAATGCGCAAAGCCTTAGATGCCGGTGACGAAAATCTTCGAACCCTTATGGCTCAACTGGAGCAAAGGACGAACCTTCAGGAGCTTAAATCCGCTCCCGACAAGAAACGCCCGGAACCGGCAAAAGTTGAAAGGGTCAAAACCATTGACGAAGGGGTAGGGCGCACTTCCCGGTGGCCCTGAGCGCACTCACGCCACCAAGCTCAAGCGAGACTTTCATGCTGACGAAGAACTCGCCTTCGAAGCATAGAGGTGAAAGACTTCGCGATATGGCTCGACCGGGTAGCCCATCGTCTTCCATCCTGCCAATCCGCCCCTGAGGAACTTGACCCGTTGGATATTCAGCGCCCGCGCACGGTGCAGGACCAATCGGCTGGTCTTGTCGCTTGGGCAGGTGCAATAAACCACCGCGTCCTTTTCGCTGGGAATCAGCGATGGCTTTTCAAGCACCTCGTCCGGAGGAATCCTCTTCGCGCCGGGAATGATTTCCGGATAGGCCAGAAGATCGAGCGGCTGGCGAACATCGAAAACCAGCACCTCCTGGCCGGAGCTTTGCAGCGAGTGGAGCGCCTCCGGGGTGATGCTATACCGGTCGATCTCACGCTGGCCGCGTGTGCGGGTAAACCAAACGGAGACCAGCAGGCACAGAGCCGAAACCCCAGCGGCCGTGAATAAGAGAGTCATCAACGGTCCCTCTGGAACCACCTAACAGATTCGTCTCCCGAGCAAAAAGATTCATGCACGAGAGCCCGAGCCTGCTAATAGGACCTTCCGATTCTTACCGAATTCGGGGCTACTTAAGCAGTTTGCGGCAGGGTGGAATCGCTGTTTGTGCCTTGATCGGCTTACTGCCGCGAGTCAGGCGGCACCAGATTGTTGTCGCGATAGTACACCACCAACTGGCCATAGTGCTCGCCACTGTGCTCGATGGCAAACATCCACAGATAAGAATTGCGGACCAGCCGTTTTCCCCACGGGTTTGTTTTCTCCAGGCCGGAATCGCCCTGCTGCTGGATGACGTTCGCGCCGGCTTCAACTGCCTGCTGCACGAATTTCACAACGTCCGCCTTCGTCTTAAAAGCTGTGCGTGATGGATTGTCGCCCTCGCCGAAGTCGGGTCCGATGCTCGCTCCAGCGACCTTGCGCGCCACTACGAACTCGAAGGCCGCGGCGTGCAACAGATTCTCGGCGAAGGTTCGCTGGTCTTTCTGAACTTTGAAGTCGTATTTTTCTTCGGGGAAATCCTGGGCCATGGCAATCAACTTGTTCCCGATGGCATTCCACCGGTCCAGTATTTCGTTGGCGCGAGTGTCCGCGGGAAGGCTAGCACTTGGTGCCTGGCCCGTTGCGAGCGTTGCAACCAGAAACAAGCTTGACACTAAAATGGTTTTCACACTTCACTCCTGATCTTCACTGTGCTTTGTCCGGGTTCTCAGTCACGCGAGTCTGGTCGGTGATCCAGTTCACCTCCCAGGTTTTTCCGCCGTCGGCAGAAAAAGATTGCTCAAAGTGCGGCATGTTGGTGCCGGTCTTCGACCAAATGAAACGGATGAGGATGGATTTGTCGTTTAGTGTGTCCATGGCGTAGAACTCGCCCACGCCATCCTTGAACTTGCCGACCTGAGGCACCACAACATTGCCATCCTTGCTGTTGGCCCAATAAAGTTTCCACTCATGAGTTTTGGGATTGTAAGTGCGAAGGGTGAGGCCCTCGATGTGGCCGATGTTACCGTCGGTCTCGAATTCCTCGATCTGCGCGCGACCGTCCCAGACTTTGCGCGTGACCGAAGTTCCGTCGAATTCCACCCAGGTATTCGAGCCGGTCAGGGGATTGGAACGGCGCTTCAAATGGATATGCCAACTGCCGAGTTCGAAATCGAAGTCGTGCTGCCCGTCGCGCTCACTGCTGGCTTGCGAGGAATTGGTCGCCGGCGGACCGGTTTGTGCCGACCCAGGCAACCGGGATAGGCCAACAAGCACAATGGTCGAAAGGAAGCGCAACTTCAGGGATGTCATGCACGGCTCTCCTCTTGTAGAATCTCGTTTAGCATCTCATTTATCGAGATATCCACATATGATATATCAGATATAGATATGGAAAACAAGGATATTCAGGAACGCCCGCTGTCGCCGGCTTCGCTGCACATTCTGCTCGCGCTCGCCGAATCGGACCTGCACGGCTACGGCATCATGCAGTCGGTTAAGCGTCAGTCCGGGGGCAACTTCCGCCTCGGTCCTGGCACGCTCTATGCAAACCTCGACCGCTTGCTGGCCGCAGGCCTGGTCGGCGAAACCGAGCGTAAACTGAAGGACGGCGAAACCCGGCGCGAGTATTCGCTGACCGCAAACGGCGAGCGCATTTTGCGCCTTGAGGTGCTGCGGCTTCGTCAAATGGTGAATGTTGCGCGTTTGCGACTTGGCAAACTCGACGAGAAGGGCACATGAAGTCTCGTCAGGGATTTATGTTCGCATACCGGCTGCTCCTCCGGCTCTATCCTTCAAGTTTCAGAGCGCGATTCGCGCCCGAAATGCTGGAACTAGCGCAAGCCGCCGACCGCGCAGAATGGCCGCTGATCTTTGGCGACACCACTATTGCTATCGTCCGTTGCTGGTTTGAAGGGACTCGTTCGGCAGCGCTCGTCGCTGAGTCGAATGCATACCTCTCGCTCGGCGAGTCATCGGTCAAGCCAAGCCGCATCCTGCAAGGGATGGTCCTGTTCCTCGCAATTGCCGCCGGAGCGGTCATGTCAATCACCGCTGGCCTCCGCCATGCCCGAACAGCCTTTTCCCTGAACCCCACGCTCCAACTCACGTTTCCCGTCGCTGACACTGACGCTCCATTACAATCTCCCCGTGCTTTCCCTCGCTCTCGCTGCCGGCGCCGCGCTCGTCTCTGCCGGATATCAATCCATGGCGCCAACCGGCCAATGGTTCGGCAGAGCGTTTTCCGGGCTGCCGCCCGGCTCAAAGCAGATTGCGTTGACATTTGACGATGGGCCGAACGATCCGTACACGTTGCGACTGCTCGAGGTTCTTGCCACGCACAGTGTCCGCGCTACGTTTTTCTTAATCGGGAGATACGCGCAGCAGCGGCCGGATATAGTTCGCGAGATTGCCGGTCAAAACCACGTGGTCGGCAACCACACCTTCACGCATCCCCTGCTGACCTTTCAATCGAGTTCGCAAATCCGCAGTGAACTAATAGATTGCACGCAGGCGATCACCGATGCGATTGGCGAGCATTCGAAACTGTTTCGCCCACCTTGGGGAGGGCGGCGGCCCGGCGTGTTTCAGATCGCGCGCCGGCTCGAGCTCGATCCGATTATGTGGAATGTGACCGGCTATGACTGGGACGCGCCCTCAGCCGACTACATCGAGCAAAAAGTAAGTTCGAGAATTCGCGGTGGCAGCGTGGCTCTACTGCACGATGGTGGTCACAAAACGTTTGGCACGGACCGGTCAAAAACGGTTCAAGCCGTCGACCGCATCATTTTGCGGTACAAAGGAGATTATGACTTCGTGACCGTACCTGAGATGATGCGTAAGTCACCTTGACCGCCGTTACAAGCTGGTTCAGCGTTAGGCAGATTTCTTCGGTCTCGGGGCGAACTCAATCAAGTGACCTCGGTTCGATGGCGCCACCCACTTCGCCGTGGGCCGGAAATCCTTCGGGATGTAGAACTCGATTACCTTTGCCATGACTCACCTCCCCATTCTCCCAACGAACCACAACGTTTGACCTATCTTTGCAAACCCGAATACGTGGGGAAAGTCGCTAGATTGGGACACCGCCAAGCTTCAGGCTTCAGGCATTTTGGAAATCTTAATCATGGTTAGTTCCAATTGAAATCCTGACGCCTGAATCCTGACGCCTGAGGCCTGACGCCGGGGTCACTCAAGTTCTGCCCGCCGCCGCCGATGTTTCTGTTGCCGTGGCAGAAGTGCGTATGAGAGTCCTCATAGTCGAAGACAGCCGTTTTCTCCGGCTATCGAACGAGCGGGCCCTACAGCAGGCTGGATATGAAGTGATCACCGCTGCCGACGGCGAAGAAGGCTTGCGGCTTGCGCTGCAGCGCAGGCCCGACCTGGTCATTCTCGATCTCATGCTGCCCAAGCTGCCCGGACACGAAGTGTTGCGCGAACTGCGCCAGAATCCGGAGACTGCTTGCATGCCGGTGATGGTGGTCACCAGCCTTCCCAAGTCGAACGAGCGCAAAATTCTTGAGCAAGGCGCCACCTCCTATTTCGAAAAGGCAGGTCTGCTGTTGGACAAAGGCAGTGAGCTTTTCGTGCAGAACGTAAGGCGGATGCTCTCACAGTCAAAAGCTGCCGCGGTCCGCTGATCATGCTGAAGATTTAAGTCGTCCGTCTTTCCCGCCGATGTTTTGATCAGGGGCCTCTGTGAAAATTCTGGTCGTCGACGATAGCCGGCTGCTGCGCATCAGCAACGAACGCGCGCTGATGAAAGCCGGGCACAACGTCATTTCCGCGGAGGATGGCGAGACCGGCCTTCGGCTTGCACTCGAACATAGGCCAGACCTGGTTGTCCTCGATATGATGTTGCCGAAGCTTTCAGGCCCCGAGGTACTGCGGGCGCTGCGCAAAAATCCGGCAACCGCTTCCATTCCAGTCCTGGTGCTGTCCGCACTTCCACAATGCAACGAAAGCAAGCTCCTCAGCGAAGGCGCGACCGCCTACTTTCAAAAATCCCGGTTTGCCGTCGAAGATGGCCCACGCAACTTCGTGGACGTGGTTGAACGGTTGCTGGTCAAGATCAAGAAAAGCGCCGCGGCCAATTAAGCAGCGCCACTATCCACAGCGACAGTAATGATAGATTCTTAAGGCCATGAAAGACTTGGCCGCTTCCGCCCTCAACACTGCTGCCCAACGAGGCGCCACTTATGCGGATGTTCGCGTTGTCAATGACCGCAGCCGCGCGCTGGCGACCAAGAATGGAAAGATCGGCAACGCTTCGGAGACGCTGTCCGAGGGCATGAGCGTGCGCGTAATTGTTGATGGGGCATGGGGTTTTGCCTCTTCCGCAGAGCTCAGGCATGAGTCGGCAGCGAAAATTGCCGCGCTAGCGATTGAGGTCGCCAAAGCGTCGGCGCAGGTCAAGCAAAGCGATGTGAGGCTGGTTCCTGAGAAGCCGGTCAAGGCGGGATGGACGACGCCGCACAAGATTGATCCTTTCTCTATTTCCATCGAACAAAATCTGGCTCTGCTGATGAAAGTTGACGCGGAGTTGCGCTCGGTTTCTGGCGTGACACTCGCAGAAACCAACATGAACTTCCGGCGCGAGGAGCAGTGGTTCTTTTCGTCGGAAGGTGCGGAGATCCATCAGACGAAGATCATAACTGGCGCGGGATTCGTGGCCTATTCCTTTGAGGGAAGCGAGTTGCAGAAGCGGTCGTATCCCAACTCGTTTGGCGGACAGTGGCAGAACAAAGGCTACGAACTGATTGACGAATTGAATCTGGTCGAGAATGCGCGTCGGGTTGCCGAAGAGGCGGTCGCGCTGCACAAAGCGGACCAATGCCCGGAAGGTACGTTCGACATCATTCTTGACAGCTCGCAACTCGGATTGCAGATACACGAGTCGGTCGGGCATCCGATCGAGTTGGACCGCGTGCTGGGCATGGAGGCGAATTTCGCCGGCACATCTTTTTTGACGCTGGAAAAACTACGAACTCTGCAATACGGCAGCGAGCTGGTGAACCTGGTTGCCGATGCGCGTCAGGAGCATGGGCCGGGGCTGGGTACGTTTGGCTTCGACGATGAAGGCGTCGCCGCGCAGTGCACGCCGATCATCTCAAACGGATTGTTTACTGGATACCTGAGCTCGCGCGAGACGGCGGCGCTGATTGGGCTTGATCGCTCCGGCGGAACGTTGCGCGCCGAAGGATGGAACCGGCTGCCGATCATCCGCATGACGAACATCAGCATTCTGCCGGGCGAGAAGCCGCTCAGCTTCGACCAACTCGTTGCATCCACCGATCACGCCATTCTGTTTCAGACGAACCGCTCCTGGTCGATCGATGACAAGCGCTACAACTTTCAGTTCGGGACCGAGATCGGCTGGGAGATCAAGCACGGCAAGCGCGCGCGCATGCTGAAGAATCCTTCTTACAGCGGATTCACCACCGGCTTCTGGAACTCCATGGATGCGATCTGCTCGCGCGACGAATGGACTTTGTGGGGAACCCCGAACTGCGGCAAAGGCCAGCCGCAGCAGGTGATGGGCACCGGACATGGCGCGGCACCGGCGCGGTTCAAGCAGGTAAAGGTTGGAAGTGCATACAAAGGAACGTAGGTTTCTTTCCTCTGTGTGACTCTGTGTCCTCTGTGGTTAAAAACCCTATCAACCACAGAGGGCACAGAGGTTCACAGAGAACAACTAGAAAGTCTACGATGCTGACTCACGACCATGCCGATGACATCTTTTCCCGGCTGAAGAAGTTCTCGTCTGCCGACGAGATCGAGTGCCTGTTCTATGGCGGGCGGTCGGCGCTCACGCGTTTCGCGAACAACACCATTCATCAGAACATGGCCGAGGAGAATTATGGCGTGTCGGTGCGCGCCGTTTTCGGCGGACGCACAGCGCGGGCGACAACTAACAAGTTTGACGATGAAAGCCTTCGGAATGTTGTGAAGGTATCGGAAGATCTGGCCAAGGTGCAGGAACCGGATGCTGACCTGTTGCCGGTGACGGACTCGGACGAGAATGCCCAGGCGACACAATCGCCATCACGCTATTTCGAGCAGACAGCAGCCCTGAGCCCGAGCCAGCGTGCCGGAGCCGTCGGCGAGATTGTTTCTATTGCGCAGAAACACAAGCTAACGACGGCAGGGATCTTCTCCAGTTCTGAGTCGGTCGAAGGCATTTTCAATTCGCGGGGCTTGAGCCGATGGCACACGCAAACTTCAGCCGAAGTTTCGATCACCATGCTCGCACCCGACTCATCCGGATGGCAGAAAGCCAACTCGCCGAATGTCGCGAACCTCAATGCTCAGCGACTGGCTGAAATTGCAGCAAAAAAGGCGGTGGACTCCGCGAGCCCACGGGAAATCGCCCCCGGCAAGTACACGGTGATTCTCGAGCCTGCAGCCGTGCTCGACACCGTCGGCTTCGCTTTCTACGACTTCGGCGGGCTGGCAATTCTCGACCAGCGATCATTCTTGAGCAATCGCATCGGCACAAAACTTTTCGGAGAAAACGTCTCCATTTCGGACGATGTTTCGCACCCGCTCCAGTCTGGGGCGCCGTTCGACGGCGAAGGGATGCCCCGGCAGAAAATTCAGCTGGTCGAGAACGGAGTCGTGAAGCGCCTCGTATACGCACGCGCCACAGCCGAGAAGATGAAGAAATCGGAACATGCTGCCGCAGTCGGCCCAATCGGGGCCACCGGCCACGGATTTCCCATCCCCAACGAAATCGGCGAAGCGCCGATGAACATCGTGTTCGAATCGCCGCGCGAACCTAAGACAGTCGAACAGATGGTCGCCTCAACCGAGCGCGGGATTCTCGTCACGCGTCTCTGGTACATCCGCGAAGTCGATCCTTACGAGAAAATTCTGACCGGCATGACGCGCGACGGAACCTTCCTTGTGGAAAACGGCAAAGTTGTTTGCGGTTTGCGCAACTTTCGCTTCAATCAAAGCCTGATCGACATGCTCTCGAACGTGGAGGCCATGAGCGTGCCGGTTCGCACCAGCGGCGAAGAATCCTTCGACATGGTGGTGCCCGCGATGAAGGTGCGGGACTTCAATTTCACCGAAGTGACGAAGTTTTAGGCGAAAGCCTGATCGAGGCCGACAAACCAGAAAACCTCGATATCCATCTATAATGTGACCGCGCAGGGCCCCAGCAAGGAGGAAGTCATGTCGCAAGCCATTCCGGAGAAATTCAGGGATTTATTCTCGAAGCGCGCATTCGCCAGCCTGGGCACGTTGATGCCCGACGGCTCACCTCAGGTCACGCCTGTCTGGTGCGACATCGAAGGCGACCTGGTCATCGTGAACACCGCCAAGGGCCGGCAAAAAGACAAGAACATGCGGCGCGATCCGCGCGTGGCGCTGGCGATCATCGATCCGGAAAACCCATACCGCTATCTTGAAATTCGCGGACGCATCGTCGAAATCACCGAGCACGGCGCAGACCAGCACATCGACAAGATGGCAAAGAAGTATCTCGGAGCCGACAAGTATCCTTATCGCAAACCCGATGAACAGCGGGTGATCTACAAGGTACAGCCGGAACGCACCAGCATGATGGGGTAGGAGAACGGTTGTCGGTTGCTGGTTATTGGTTGTTGGCAAAATCTCTCTATCCACGATGACCAATCATCAAAGCAGATCGGCTCTGGCTGAGCCGCTACTATGGCGTTCGCTCGATCTCGATTGGGTGCGCTCGCAGTTTCCTTCGCTGGCACTCGAGCTGAATGGAAGTCCGGCCGTGTTCTTCGACGGGCCCGGTGGAACGCAGGTTCCGCAACGCGTTATTGATGCCATCTCCGGATATCTTCGCGCCAGCAACGCCAACACCCACGGCGCCTACGCAACCAGCCGAGAGACAGACGAGGTCATCACAGGCGCGCGTTCCGCCATGGCGGATTTCCTCGGCTGCGATTCCGACGAGATCGTCTTCGGGCCGAACATGACGACACTCACGTTCGCGATGAGCCGCGCGATCGGTCGAGAGCTTGGCGCCGGAGATGAAGTTCTGCTCACCCACCTCGATCACGATGCCAACGTATCTCCCTGGCGCGCGCTCGAAGAATGCGGCGTGAAGATACAGTTCGCCGATATCCACGAACAAAACTGCACGCTCAACATGGAAGACCTGGCCAGCAAGATCAATTCGCGGACGAAAGTAGTTGCGGTCGGATATGCGTCGAACGCCGTCGGCACGATTAACGATGTAAAGACGATCGTGCGACTCGCGCACGATGCCGGCGCGCTTGCTTATATTGACGCCGTCCACTACGCGCCCCACGGCCCCATCGACGTTCGCGAGCTAGACTGCGATTTTCTGGCGTGCTCAACCTACAAATTCTTCGGCCCGCACATGGGCGTGCTGTACGGAAAGCGCGAGCACCTCGCTCGACTCACTCCATACAAAGTTCGTGCCAATACCGACGACGTCCCCCAGCGCTGGGAATGGGGCACGCTAAACCACGAGTGCATTGCTGGGATAACGGCATGTGTGGAGTATCTGGCCGAAATCGGAACGAAACATGTAGGCCCGGGTGCCCTCACCCGGGCAGGCGAGCGAAGCTCGCCGGCGGCTGCCAAGAGCACCCGAGGTGAAGTAGTGTTAAGGGCCTTCAGGAGGGATGCGATCCAAGCTGCCTATCATGTGATCGAAGCACACGAACAAGCTCTTGCCGAACGCATGCTCCGAGGCCTGTCATCGATCAAAGGCCTGCGTCTCTACGGAATCAGCGACCTCTCGCGCCTCGGACACCGCTATCCGACATTCGCCATCCGGATGGAAGGTCGCACTCCGCTCGAGCTTGCGACGACACTCGGCGAGCGCGGCATCTTCACTTGGGACGGGAATTATTACGCGATCAACCTCACCGAGCGCCTGGGCGTGGAAGAGCACGGCGGCCTTCTGCGGATCGGACTCGTGCACTACAACACGGACGAAGAGGTGGATCGAATCCTGGGCGAGCTTGCTCCATTGGGGTGAGGCGTTGCCTGCAATGTCTGAGACGTAGCGGACTACGTCTCTACATGAAATGTGCTTTGATCAATTGCTCCTCTTTGCCTGAATCTGTGCACATCCCGCCCGGTACTTGATCTCAACCTCGCGGCAGCGTGTCGATCCGTTTGAGCTGCTGCAGTCCTTCATAACCAGAGGTGCCGTCAGACAGTTCGGGCTGACAATGGTGCGGAATCCATTGACACGGGCGACGCAGCCAGTCAAGAAGCACAGCGAAAATAGCCCCAGCAGCCCGCGTACCATTGAACAATCCTCAACCAACTGATCGGATCTTGTACCTCAGTTTTCCAGCACAGAGGCCTGTGCATTCAATGCACGAATGGCGTACCAGACCTGATACCTACTTCCACCATTTGTCATGAAATGCAATCAGCGCGCTGATCGCCGTCGTCAGTGCCGCGTTCACCAGCCGGTCATAGACGCTGCGGCGAACATCGGCCCGCTCAAGCGTGCCGAGGCGATCTTCGACATAGCTGATGGCATTGATGTTGATCAACGATTGCCCGCTCAGAATCATCGGCGTCACGGAGCCATACGCTGTGACCGGGTTTCCGCCGGACGAGTAAACGTAAAGAATCTGGTTCGTGCTGTCGTAATACCAGTCGCGATTGTGCGCAAGCGCGCCCTGGCTTGTCTGCGAATTTCCCCAGAGCGTTCCAAACTGCACGAATTTCAACTGCGAGATCGCCTGAGTCGCGGTGAGCGCGATCTGCCAGATGTTAACTGATGTGTTCGTCCACTGCGAACTGGTTGTTGTGTAACGCCCAGTAAACTCCGGCGGACGTCCGTTTCCGTAGGCGTCAAACTTGATCAAGTTCCCGGCGGTCCCACTCGAGGGCGGCGTCAGCCACTCATTCCATACGCCATCGCGCTTGAACAAAATCTGGTCGCCCGGTTGAAACGTCGAAATGCCGACCTTGAGCAACGTGCGCCACGGCGTCTGCGGGGAAAGCCCGTCGTTCCCATTCGAACCGGACGGGTCCACGTAGTACGTCGCGGCGCACGCGCTTGCGCAGAGAAAGGCGAGCACGCAGATATTTGCGAGTGTTTTCACGCGTCTTCCTTCGTATGTATTTAGATTTTCCTGATGGCTGACGGCTGATGGCCGACGGCTGTTTTCTATCTCACTACAATCGCCGGCACGGTCGCGCCCCACGACCATGAGTCCGCCGGCGGCGAAAACGAAGTCAACGATCCCCCGGCGGCAATGCTCGCCGTCCCGGCATTCTGGAACGTCACCGAGGCTGCGCTTCCGTCTCCCGAGAGCGCAGCTGCGTTTGCCGTACAGCTCGTCGTGAGTGCGACGTAATACTTCCCCGGCTGCAGAGTCGTGCTGCCACCGGTCCAATTGATCGAATGCGATCCGCTGCTACCGAAGGTCTGGTTTGCCGTCGATCCAATGTGCGCTTTGACAGCACCCGTCGTATCGGCAATCCCGATGTCGTAATTGCACGCGCCGCTGCTGTTCGTGTCCGCAGTCGCAACGTTGTATGTGACTTGCGTTGTGGTCAGGGGCCAGGTCAGGACAACTCCCCACAGTTTGACGAGGTTTGAGCTCGTGCTGAACGTCGAACTGCCACCGCCTCGATAGACCGTAATCCAGGGAATCGAATACGGCCCAGCGGCGACTCCCGAATCCGCGAGTGCACTACTTCCCGTCGCCTTCGGATAATTTCCCGAGACCAGGCTGCTTCCCGTCGCATAGCCTTGCGCCTTCACGAACGCAGTGGTGGCGACGTTGGTTGAGTTGTCAGAAGTCGTCGGAGTTGGTGCGGTTGGAGTTCCGGTGAACGCCGGAGATGCCAGCGGAGCAGCTCCAACTGGCTCTGCCCCGAGGAACACTCCGTAAGTCCCTGCTCCGGTGTTTGTTGACAGCACTCGCCCCAGTACCTGCCCGGAGGTCGGATAGCTCAAGCCGGAATCGTGGCAATCCGCGGCATTGCTGGAACTGATCTGAACGTAATCACCCGCGGTGGTCGATCCATCGAAGCTGCAACTTGCGAATCCACGGTAGGCGATCACCGCATTTCCCGTCGATCCCGATCCTCCTACCACAATTCCCAGTGCGCCGGCAGTATCCGAAGTCGCCATCTTCACTGCGCACGAAGAGCTTGCTCCATTCAACTTAGCCAGGAAGTTCAGGCTTGTGCCCGTCGTAGAGTCGTTGCAGAGCTCAAATGTCTGTGCAGCAGTCGTGCTGAGATCGAACGACGTCCCTGCGTAGATCGTCTTCGGTCGCAGGCTCGTGCTGCCGATGTTGTATGAGTTGTCGGTAAATGGCTTGAACGTAGAAGCCGTATCCAGCGCCCAGCGAATGTTCGATCCGATCCAGAATCCCAGCCCGCGCTGGCTGCCGCTTCCGGCGTTTTCGTTTTTCAGAACGAAGTATCCGTCCGACTGGTCCCAGGCGAGTCCGGTACGCTCCCAGTTCGTCGCATTCGTCCATGTGCTGTACACGCGAAACGCCTGAGGATTTGTGCCATTCACTTGTTCCAGCGTGTTCGATGGATTGGTTCCGTTCGAATCCTGGTTGAAAATGTTCGTCAGTCCAAGCTGTACGGCCTGCCCGTTATTTGAAATCACTTTCGGACAATGACAAGTGGAATCGAACCAGAAGAGGCCGAAGTTCGGAATTCCAGTCGGGGCGGTCGTCTCAGCAAGCTGGATCTGATCTGCAGTGCTGCAGTTCGCATTCCCATTCGCCTGAATTCCGGTCGCAAAGCTTCCAGTACATTGCGTGGGAGTTTGCGCAAGCGCAGTTGCTGTCGCTACGTTTCCATTAGTATCCAGCTTCGCGACTTCCAACAGCGCTCCACCGTTTTCGGAAACCTGCAGCTTCCCGCCGGACCCAAAACCGACCAGCGATTGTCCGGTTGGAGCGGCGCTCAAGGTCCCGAAGCTGCCTTGCACACTCCATGGCCCAATGCCCGTGGATACGAACGAATTCGCGCTCACCGTTCCAGCGACCGAGAGGCCTGCATCCATCTGCACGTTCGTCTTGAATTCTTTCAGGTTGCTGGTCAGGCGCTCCAGCCAGTTGGTTCCATCGCCGACGTTGCCCACGTAATTTGAGAGCGACTTCGGCGCTCCAAAACTGACTCCAATGTTCGCCGGATTTCCATCGCCGCGGTCGTATCCGATGAACGCGTCGTTCGCGTCGTTCAGCGGACGATTGTTCTGCGTAGCGATCGTCTTCTGAAAGTTGGAGTCGGACAGCGTAATGATGTGGCCCGGCCCTGATCCCAAGGTCGAGAAATTGACCCGGCCCTTTAAATTCAGCGTGGTATTTCCATCGTTGTTCGGCTTGACCGCGAGAAGCAGCGCGCCCTGTTGATAGAAAGCCGTGGGAGCGATAGCCGACAGGCAGCTCAGCCACATGGGCGTCCACTGCGCCACAGGATCACAGTTGTTCGAAATTACCGCGGGAGCAGCAGTTCCTGAAACCGAAACTGTTCCGCTGGGGAGGTCCTGCACGAACGCGCGTGCTCCGCTCAGCCCACTGTTTGAGTCTGCCGCGGCGCCAAGTACCAGATTGCCCGGCCAAAAAGTTAGCAGCGGGAAGTATGCCGGCGTTGCAACCGTGTAACTCTGCAGTGCTGCTTGCGTATCGGTGAACGAACACAAACCGTTGCTGCAGGCTGACGTACGCGAGACATTTGCCGCTACCGCAAAATTGCCCGTCCCGAATGGCGCCTGCTCCGGCCCGCTCGCCGGCACACGCAGAAGGTCAAACGTGCTCGCGCCAGAAATGTCGGGCGCAGTCACCACGATGTTCCCGGTCCCGTTCGTCAGCGCTTTTCCTGCATAAAGTGGATTGCTCGCCCCAAACGTGCTGTGGTGCGCCACGATGTAGTAGCGATAATCCGTAGTTCCGGTGTTCGCGAACTGCGGAACGATTCCGCTCGGGCCTTCGCCGCTCAGGATCCTGACAGTATTCCCTTGGGCTATGACGCCGGCCTGGCCGATGTTGCCGGTCGGATTCGAACACCCGCCCGATTCTTCATACACGTTATCGAGCGCCAACCCGCCGAAGCCGCCGCGCCTATTGCCGCCGCGGACTCCGAACTGCGCGTAACCCTGAATCACGCTGTCGGAGATTCGAACCGTGTTGCCGCTCTGCCAATCGATGCCATTACCTGCACACTGCAGGGAAATGTTCATGTGCTTCAGCCATCCCACGGCCGAGAACGTATTGAAGGGACCCGGCGCCGAAACCACCGGCCCGCAAAATGTACTGTCGCAACGAACTCCGGCGCCCAGCACGTAATCGAGACCGTCCAGCAGAAAGGCCTGATCGTCGTCCACCTGAACGTAGGTTCCGAACGTGCCGCCGGAGAAGGGCGCGCGCGCGGCAACATTGATCAGCCGCGTCTTCTGTGCATTGACTTCGATGAAGGGCTTGGTCCCGCCGGCCACCGTTGGCCGCGCACGCGGATTGATCAGCGTGATGTCTTCAAAGGTTTGCGAGGCGGAAGGGTCGCCGACAAAAATGCAGGTATCGTTCATCCAGCATTCGACGATCGAACCGGAAAAATCTACCGTGAGGTTGGAGGCTCGAATCGAAACTCGCGCGAAGGCCTTGAGCTCTCCTGGAGGAACGATGACTTTGCCTGATTGCGAGCTTCCAGCCGGATTAGAAGGAGTGAAACGAGCCGCAACCAGTGCCTCCTGCAACCCCCCTGAAGCGCTACCGACCACGTATCCCGAGGGATGCGCGTTCGCAGTGGTAAATTGCAGCGTTCCCGGCTGCCCATTGCCGGCGCATGTTCCGCCTGTGACCAGGGCCGCCTCTGCCGTACCCGTTCCGGAAACGTAGACGTAATACTGCGGTTCGGTGCCGCTCACTCCTGTCGGGCACGCGGTTAACGTCACGGTCTTTGCCCCGGCGCTGCTTAAATCCGCAGTCGGATTCTGAGTCCACGCAAAGTCTGTTGCGTATTTGATCGCCAACATTCCCGACGTCAGACCCGATCCCCCACCGCCGGTTCCGCAACCACCCCAGGTGGAATCGCCATGAAGGCAGGACGCGTTATTTGCCGATCCGCTCCCCAACTCGCCGGTCGGGACCAATCCACCGACGAGATCGGCCTTCGATGCCAGCCCCACATCCACGTAATGCTTGTTGGAAGCCTGGTTCGGCGCGGTTGGATCACCCGGCAGAGTCAACGGCCCGCTCATGGTATCGCCGGGCTTGCTGACGAAATTTCCACCGCCGGCGTTTCCCACCGCCGCATCCACGTACCCCTTGTTGACCGCCTGCCCGGCTTGCGAGGGCGTCGGCAAAGTTGGCGCCACGCTGAATTGCTTCGTTCCCGTGATCGTTTCAGTGCCGCTGAGGTGTACCACATTGGCCAGCTGTGCATTCACGTACTGCTGGGTCGCAAATTGCGAACCCGGACTTCCCAACCCTCCTAGTGTCCTCACTTGCGCGATGGTGGCCGGTGAGGCCGTTCCCACCGACCAGTACTCGATCTTCACCGTGCCGTCGGTCAGCTGATACACGACGGTGTAAAACGTCCCGGCCGGAGTCGCTCCGGAATTGGGGGAAAGCTGCACGGTCATGCTGCCGTTCGCGCCCAAAGTCACACTGGTATTTCCCGGCGCGACCGTTGCTCCGCCGGCAGTGACGAAGCCGGGCCACGCGATCAGGAGAACGCCGGAAGCCGGGCTGCCATCTGCGCGATGCACAGTGTCACTGATAGTTGTCAGCGGCGGCGTTTGAGCTTCGATGTGCACGGTCGCGAGTGCGGCCAGCAGCACCAATAAGAAAAGCCGCCATTGGCGGCGGCTTGCGTGCGACATAGGTCCTCCGAATCTACTGTGTGGCACAGGCGGCCCGCCTATGCACTCTGGACATTCGAATCTGAATGATGGCTTCACAGGCCAGCGGCCTGTGCCACAAAAAATGCTAATCCCCAGCCTTTACCTGCTGCTGCAAAAACCTCTCTACGCTGTTGACATAGACTTCAGCAAAATCCACCACCGGACGTCGCGACGAAATGGTTTCCATCGCCTGGTCGAGGTCCCATCCCTGGGAGCACAACACCGCGAGCGTCATCATTGCGGCGCGATGAACGCCGGCTGCGCAGTGGATGAAAAGCTTCGCCTTTTCATCCTCGAGGGTCCGCTCCGCAAAATCGACACCACGCTGCAACAATTCTGGATCTTTTGGCTGAAAGTCGTCGTCTGTCGGGTTCCATAACACCTGAATTCCGAACGGTTCCGCCAGCGGCGTGTCGTCGAACTCGATCTGCATGTCTATAACG
Source organism: Acidobacteriota bacterium (assembly GCA_046735175.1). Lineage (GTDB taxonomy): Bacteria > Acidobacteriota > Terriglobia > Terriglobales > Acidobacteriaceae > Gp1-AA145. The sequence goes on along the minus strand of JBKPSP010000052.1, from coordinate 13,326 downwards.
TGGGTGATGCCCGCGCGCGCCACTTCGGCCATGTGCTCCGACGTCCATATTCCGCCGCCGAGCGCCACCCGGCTTGTGATCCATGTCAGGTCCATCGTTGAACTAGTATCTCCGCGATCTCCCGCCTGTCTGGTGAAGGCTGGCTTGATTGCCGCAAATCTGGGAGCCCAATACCGCGCGGCATTTCGATGTGCCGCAATTCCAGACCTTTGGCTATTTCAATTCTAAGGGATTCCGCGCTTTGGCTTTTCCTCTAGCTGGCGGTCCTTCCACAGGCTCTTCGAGCCCCAGTTGTTCCAGTAATGTCTGCGCCAACGAGCTTTGAGCTTCACTCTGATCGTCGGCTATCGCCGGGTATAGCCCGATCATCTCGAATAAGTATTTGATCGCCTGGTATTGTCCTTCGTCTTTGACCGCGTCAATGGCCTGCTGCACCATGGCAACCGCATTCCGCGCCACCAGTTCCGTGATCCGGCGGCGCAGGGCCGAGAGATCCGTTTCGCATTGGATCGGATCTCTCGGCATTGGAGGGCCACAGGGCGGAGAGAGCAAAAGCAAAAGGGCGCAGCCTGTTGGCCACGCCCTTTTTTCTCACTCTTAATTTCAGCATAGCATTTTGCAAAGGAAATTGTGACATACTTTGCAGAAATTTATTCGGCTTCTTTGCAATCACTTACGCAAAATTGGCCCTCTTTGCCCTCTTGACAAAAGTTTTCCACAGGTGCGCTCGGGAGCCGGTTTAGCAGTCCACCCTCCAGGAATAGTTCGCTGACGCAGTCTACAGCTTCCGGAAATTCCCGGCAGACAGTCCGGCGTGTGCAGCACAAAATCTCCGCCGCTTCCTCCTGCGTGTACTCCTGGAAGAGAACCACTGCGATAAGTTGCCGCCCAAACTCGGTCAATTGTTCGAGGGCCCGCTCCACGTCGTGGACGAAGATGACTCCATCCTCAAGGCTGGTCATGCGATACGAAGTCACCTTCGACCGAAACAGCTCGCGACCGAGAAGAGAGGGCAGCCTGCCTACTTCGATCGAAATGCGCAAGTACCGACGGAGCAGCGCGATGGTGCGCTCGCGATACAGCCAGAGTTCAGGATTTCGAGGCAGTGCCGACGCTTCGGGTTCTACTTCTGCGACGAAGGGCGGAGCAGGTACAGCGACACCGTTTTCCCCTATTGCAACCCCGTAGTTATCGTTCATGCGTTGCCTCCTTCACTCCAGAAACCCGCTTCCACCCCGTTCGCAGGCACAACGGCAACGCGTTGCAAGAAGCGCGATCTGGGTGCTAGCCCTGCCATGACACGGGCGCAACATGCACAAAACACAAGGTCTGAACCTTTCGGCCGCAGCCACAGTCCACCGCAGCGCTCGCAATACTTCAGTTCCAATTGGATCGAGCCAGCTTCGATTTCTTCCATAAACGCCTCCAATGCGATGAGTGAAAAAGCAAAAGCCCTGTGCCGGAACGTCCGGCCACAGGGCTCGTTTCTCTTACGAAGACCTGGTTTTCTATTTAGTTCAGAGAGCGATGTTGCGCTTCAGGTCACGGGTTGGCGAAAGTATCCCTCCTCATAGCCTGACTTCAGGACCCGACCATTTTGGACCACAACGCTGACTTTGCCATTGAATCGAATCTGCGAGAGCAGTCGCTCCATGGCTGCGGAGAGCACCTCGGCAGTCCGGATTTTTCGCCGAAACTCACTGAAATCGGCCTCCTCGCTTTCCGGGCATTGCGGCATAAATCCTGCTTTCTTCCCCCGAACCAAAGGTTATACGGATGGGCAATCGTATAGCTACTAGATTTTAAGCGTCAAGGGCAGTCGATATTTCCTTTGAGGTGAATAACTTGAATGGGAAAATAGCATGTTGATATAAAGATTCGTCGCATTTCCATTGTGGATAAAACTCCCGGGTGTCCTATTTCGGTAAATCAGGCTTTGTTTATTGATGAATCGTCCGCGAAAGTATTATCGCCTGGCTATAGCAACTGCTATACTGCACGCATGAAGGTAAAAACCCTGCAAGAAAATCTGCGCAAAGCCATCTGGGAACGGATTGACGAGGGTGAGCTGACCGGGATGCGACTGGCCGAACAGACCGGCTTCAAGCAGGCGCACATCTCCAATTTCCTGAATCGCAAGCGGAGCCTGAGCCTGGAAGGCATAGACAAGGTTTTAAGCGTCCAGCACCTCTCTATCCTCGACCTGCTCGATCCGGCAGAGGTCAACAAGCGTGCCACCATCCCTCCCCCGAGCGACGACGAGTTCGACAATATTTTCGTCGTCGACGGCAGCGTGGCAGCGACTGAGCCTCTCATTATGAGCATGAGGGTCAGGGAGATCCAGAAATTCAAGCGGAATTTCCTGCGCAGGCTCCGGCCGGAAATGCACGGCAAGCGCAGCGATTGGGAACGCTTCGTTGCCGTGAAGGTCGACGCTGGCGACGGCATGAGCATGTATCCCAGGTTGCTGCCAGGCGCTACCGTGCTCATTGACCGCCACTACAACTCTCTTCAGCCCTATCGCAAGGGCGAATTGAACATGTATGGCGTCAGGATGAAGGACGCCTGCATTGTTCGCTACGTCGAACTCGCAGGCCGAAACTTGGTGCTGCGCCCGCACAACCAGACTTACACTGTCGAAGTCGTGCCGCTTGCTGAAGACGAAAATTACTGGGATTACCTTGTTGGCCGTGTCTGCTACATGGGCATCGAAACCTAGCTCACCCAAGGCACTCTCAATGAGCCGCTGGCATTAAGACGACGATCGTTTTGTTTTTCTCCGATCCTTCCTGTACAAAGATCGTCTGCATGTCCAAGTTACCGTTGATCGCAGGGGTGTCGCTGGCGACTCTGAGTGCGGCCTACTCGCTGCTGTGTGTGATCGCCGCACTTCTATATGCCGGGCGCCGCACTCGGTTATCGAATGACGCTCTCAGCCTGCCACCGGTCTCGATTCTGAAGCCGCTCAACGGCACCGATCCAGAAATCTTTGGGAGTCTGCGTTCACACTGTCTCCAGGGTTATGGCGAATACGAAATTCTTTTCGGCATCAGTGATCCTGCAGACCCGGCGGCTGAGATAGTCAAACGCCTTCAAGGTGAGTTTCCTGATTGCGCAATTCGATTGGTTTCGTGCGAACGCCAGCTTGGCTCAAATGGAAAGGTGAGCACTCTGGCCCAACTTGCAGCAGTTACCAAGTATGACCTTCTCCTCGTCAACGACAGCGACATCCGCGTCCACTCTACCTATTTACGCGCGATCATCTCCGAGTTGCAAAGGCCTGGAGTCGGTCTAGTCACGTGTCTTTATCGAGGTGTTCCGGCGTGCACGCTGGGGTCGAAGCTGGAGTCGCTCGGCATCAGCACGGACTTTGTTCCCGGTGTATTGGTAGCTTCACTCATCGAACGCGGAATTCATTTCGGCCTGGGGTCGACGCTCGCCTTTCGAAAGCAGGAACTAAGGGCAATCGGTGGATTCGAAGCCCTGGCTGATTATCTGGCTGACGATTACGAACTCGGACGCCGCATTTCGCAAGCCTCAGGCAGGGTCGAACTTTCGAGCATTGTCGTTGACACCTTCCTGCCGGCGTACGATTTATCCGGCTTTGTCACACATCAACTGCGCTGGATGCGCACCATTCGCGCCTCGCGCCCGGCAGGATATGCCGGCCTGCCGCTGACGTTTACGTTATTTTGGGCGATTCTGGCGCTAATATTCTCATCCGGTTCGATGTGCGCGTGGGGCCTGCTCGCGCTCGCAGCATCGCTCCGCACCGCGGTTGCGATCACCACGGGCAGTATGGTCCTGCAGGATCAGAATCTATTGCGATTGCTATGGCTGCTGCCATTGCGCGACATGCTGGCGCCCTTCATCTGGTTCGCGGGGCTCTTCGGCAACAAGATTGTTTGGCGAGGCAAGGTGTTCACACTCAGCCAGGGAAAATTAGTTTCCCGCGCTTGAGCTATCCGACTGTGACCGCCGATGATTCTCTATCCTTCGCAACTATTCGCCCTCCGGTCATGAAACGATAGGTTTCACCCCGCCAATAGAAATCGCGGCTCAAGTAGCTTGCGCACCAGATTGCGAACCCCTGCAGATCGCGTAGAGGGTACAACCAGCACAGCCGAACCGCGCGTGGATCGCGCAACAACCATCCTCCAACCGCAATCGCTTGAATCAGGCGATTAGCGACGGCGGCGGCCAGAAGCGCAACGCCCAGCATTTCGTGCCCTGAAGCAATCCCGGCGATCAGTCCCAGGACCCCGAACGGCATGGCAAACGTGAGGCCGGTACCGAAATGCCCCTTGGGGCGCGAATGCCGCGTGCTCTTCATCCAGCGCAACTGATCGCCAAGCGTCCGCAGAAAGGGCCGCGGAGTTAACACGTGATAAACGAAGTAGTGGGAGAAAATGACGCGATAGCCCGCCGCCCAAATCTTGTTCCCAAGTTCATAATCATCCGAATAATAGTCCGCCGTTGCGCGAATGCCACCGATCGCATTCAGGGCATCGCGACGAAAAGCAACCGCCGGGCCAAGTGCAAACCGTATGCCTTCGAGCATGTCGGCAACAACCACTCCGGAGGGCATCTCAACCGACATTCCCAGCGCTTCGAGCGACGACCAGAAGTCGGATGACGGCTCGCCGCGATAAAGGCAGGTCACCAGGCCGAGCTTGCGATCCAACAATGGCGGGATCACGTTCCGCAGAAAGTCCTGCCCGACCCGAACATCGCTGTCACTGGTGACGAAGAAATCGTTGCGCGAAAGCGCGATCATCTTATCCAGCGTGAAGACCTTTGCATTCGGCCACTCCGGCGGACCGGAGGCCACGATGCGACTCTTTACTCCTGGATAACGCCCCTGAATGGTCTGCGCCAATTTGATTGCGGGGTCATCAACTGTGCGGGCGCCAATGATGATTTCGTAGTCGGGATACTCTTGTTTGAAGAAACTCTCGAGATTGCGCTCAAGTTTTTCTTCCATGCCGTGCACCGGTTTGAAGATGGTAACCGGCGGAAGTTGATCGCGCGGGACGCTGCCGATTCCGCGCGCAGCTTGCTCAGCACGCCGCTTGAAGCGAACTGCGGCGATTAGTGCCAGAGCGAGAAACACGCTTGAACCAACCAGGCCAAACAACGCAATCGCCAGCAACAACCGCCAGGCGACAATCATGGCGCGAATTTCCGGTTGGCAAAAATCGATTTGCCTCCGCTCCGGGCCAGGAAGAAATGCGGCAACCCACTCAGTTCCTTCGGATGATCGTCGTCCGTCCACAGGAAAACAGTCGTCGGACTCGACCACAGTTCCGCAAACGATCCCGGCGTTTCAAACACGCGTGGAGCATCCGGGAACTTTGACCCATACCACAAATTTCCGCTGGGCTCGTGCAGCACCCGGACCGGCGTCTTCAGATAGAAATTCAAGGTTGACGCCTCGTGATATTGCCCGTCGATCACGATCACGTCTCCTGGCTGGTAGCGTCGGGCGATGGCCGCGGCCAGGGGCTTCGAAGAGAGAATCGGCGAGAACGTCGCAAACGCCGCATGCACGGCCGCGAGCAGCGCTACCATCATTCCTGCCAGGATGGCATTCGCGTGCTGCGGTTTTCGTTTGTAGCGCAACCACAGATTGAGAACACTGCCAAAAAGCAGTGCCCCTACCGCAGCAATCAACGGCAGGCGAAACATTCCCAGGGCTTCCGGCGTGAGATCGAGAAAATGCCCGAGCGCCAGGTTGTAATCTTCTGGATTTTTCTTCAACAGATCGGCGAGGTCCACGCCCGGTGAGGGCGGCCTCGACGACAGAAGCAGCACAATGCCAAGAATGGATCCGAGCAGAACAGTTGAGAAAAGCACCCAGGAAGAAATTTTTGCGCTCCGAAATTCGCTTTCCGGGGAGCCTGCCTCTTTCGTCAGCCATGCACCAACCAGCAATGCCAGCGCGGGTATTGCAGGTATCGTGTAGTACTCCTGCCGGGTCGAAAACGTAAAAAATCCCACAACAACCAAGGCCCACACCAGGAAGAACAGTCCCGCTCGTTGTGACGAGCTCATCGAGCTCCGCCAGTCCCTGAATCGTAAAGGCACGTCGCGAATGCTCTGCGGCAGAAACACCATCCATGGCGCCAGCCATAGGATTGTCAATACCCAAAAGATCAGCAGCGGGACTGTGTCATAGCCGGCAGGCACGCGCTTGCCGATGTAGCGCAGGAACTGTTCATTTACGAAGTAGAACCACAAAAATCCCTTAGCTTCTCCCCCGGCCGGCGGATTTGCTCGAGCTGCAAGCACATGCCACGGCGCAGCGATCGCCAAAAATACAACCGTGCTGGAAACTAAGCGCAGCTTCAAAATGTGCCGCAGATTTTTCGTGATTAACAGGTAGAGGAAAATTGCGCCCAGCGGAAACACCAGCCCGATCAGACTCTTGGTCAGGACATTCAGGGCGCAGGTTGCCGCAAATCCCCAGCAAACCCAGCGCGACGGTCGCTCCTGTTCCAACGACACCAGAAAGAAGAAGGCACTCAGCGCCATCCATAAGCCAACGATGATGTCGGGTATCTGAAATCGCGTAAAAATGTAAGGACCAAGGCAGGTACACAGCACGACGGCGGCATACAAACCCGCTCGTTCACTGTAAGCCCTCTTTCCCAGCGAGTAAGTAACCAGCAGCAGCGCCAGCACCCCTAGCATGAGCGGCAACCGCGTGCTCCACTCGCTTGCGCCGAACAACTTATAGCTGATCGCCGTGCCCCAATACATGAGAGGGGCTTTTTCGAGATATCGGATCCCGTCGGTGTAAAGCGTCACCCAATCGTGGCGCTCCACCATCTCGCGAGCCGCTTCGGCGTGAATGGTGTCTACATCGTCGAGCAGTGCTGGGCTGAAGATTCCCGCAAAGTAAATTGCGCACCAGAGCAAGAAAATGATCGCAAGGGAGATATATCGGACGCGGGCGGGATGGCTCGCCTGGACAACATCGAATTGGCTCGCCGCTGCGCCTGTGTCGAGGCGTCGTGCTGAAAGGCCCATGCTCGCAGCAATTATACGAGAGCGGTTATCGCGTTCCAGCGCCGGCGGCCCGCGCCTTGGTCTCAGGGAGAAGCTTTTCACGCAGCTTTGTCGCCAGAAGACTTAACGCATATGGCTTGCGGAGCACCTCGGCGCTGGCTGCGAGACCTTTCCTTCGCAATGTGGATTCCGCGTGCCCGGATACAAATACAACTCGGAGATCCGGTTGCTGTGTGGCCAGGCGTGCCGCCAAGTCAGCCCCGTTCAATCCTGGCATGACAACGTCGGAGATTAAAGCATCGATTTTGCCGCAATGTTTCGACGCCAGCGCGAGCGCTTGTTCTCCGTTGGCGGCGGAAAGTACCGTGTATCCGACAGAGCTGAGAAACTCGGCATTCGACTCACGCACCGCGTCGTCATCTTCCACCAACAACACCGTTTCCGTGCCTTGGGGGACCTCTGCCACACTCTCGGTTTCCACGCTGTTCCGGCCGGCGCGTTCCGTCGCGGGAAAATAGAGACGAAAGCTGGTTCCTTTTTCCAACTCGCTTTCCACTCGGATGAAGCCACCGCTGATCCTCATGGTTCGCTCCACCACCGCGAGCCCCAACCCATTGCCTTGTCCGTTGCCTTTTGTGGAATGAAAGGGCAAAAAGATTTTCGAAATTTCCTCCTGAGGAATGCCTTTACCGGTATCTGTGGTTTCAAGCAAAACGTAGCGTGACTGCAAATGTCGGCTGCCTGCAGGCAGGTCGGTCGCATCGATGAAAACCGGTTTGGTTGTTATTGAGAAGGTGCCGCCACGAGGCATCGCGTCTCGTGCATTCGCGGCCAAATTAAAGACGGCGCGTTCCACCTGGCCCGAGTCGGCGTTGATCCACCCCGCCTCTTCGTCAAGTGCAAGCCGCAATTCCACATCCTCTCCCAAAACCCGCGGAAGCAGTCCGCACGCGTCTTCAATTACCTTATTCAACTTGACCGCTTGCACCCCCGGCATAAATTCCCGTCCGGAAGCCAACAACTGACGAGTCAAATCTGCTGCCCTGCGAGCAGCCGACAGAATTTCTTGCAGGTTCCTGCGCAGTGGATGCTCACAATAGATCGTCTGCAGTCCAAGTTCTGCGTAAGCGTGGATCACCATAAGCAGATTGTTCAGATCATGCGCGACTCCGCCGGCCACCGTTCCCATGATGTCCAGCCGCCGGGCATCGCGGACTTCTGTCTGCAGTTCGGTTTCGCCGGTTACATCGCGGCCCGTACAGACAATATTGGCCGTGCGTGCCTCGTAGTTTCGAATCACAGTCATGGCGACATCGAGATCGATCCTGTGGCCGTCTTTTCGCACCACGCGCACCAACCTACGCTGCACTCCACGATGCAGTACATCTTTCAGGAAATGCTTGCCTGCATCCGCGAGTGAATTGTCTGCTTCCAACTCACCGGTGCTCTCCAAAAACAAGGCAAGGCCGCCCTGCATGGCTTGCGAGGCTGAGTACCCCGTCAGAGCCTCGAACGCCGGATTTACGAACTCGATCTTGCCGCTCGTGTCGGTGATGAACACCGCATCGTTGCAATGGTCTACTGCGCAGCGGAGACTGAGCAGCGCCTGGGCTGTACGTTCCGGTGCGGAACTCTCGATCGCTTCTACTTCGTGGGAGGTCATGGATTCACGTTCCGCGTTCTACATCGGATGCGCACTCGCATCTCTTGTGGCGCGGGCCACGACTCATTCCATTAGTAACTACTACCCTGGTCCGATCTGGAACTGACCCATTTCGAGAATTTGCCGCTCCGGTTGTGACCAGAGGGCGGAATGCCTTCGTTCTTTCTTGACTTTTCCCGCTGCCAGCAGAGAGACTTCGCGTAGTTCCTATGGCATCGCCAGCACATGCAGGTGCAGTTACCGCCCTCCGCGCCGATGACGAAGCGGCTCCATCTGCAACTGCGTTTTCGTCGATTCTCCAAGCGGCCAATGTCGAGTTTCTCTCCACGCTTCAGTTGCTCGCTGAACGTGCGCGTTTTCTCACAGGCGCAGATGGCGTAGGGATTGCAATCAAAGAAAACGAGGAATTCGTCTATCGCGCAGCCGCGGGGAAGCTCTTCGAAACTGGGACCCGCTGCGATATCAGCAAAGCGCCAATTGCCAAGTGCCTTGCGACCGCCAAGTCGTCTTTGGTTTCCGCCCACACATCGCAGGGACACAGTGTAAAGGTCGCTGTCCCAATCACAGCCGACGGAGAAGCAATCGGTTTGCTTGAGCTGCACGCATCCAGAGCAGAATTCTCGGATGCTGATCTTCGCGCGCTCTCCGGCCTAGCAGAGATGGTCGGCACCGCACTCGAACATCTGCGCGCCGCTGAAGGCGCCCATGCGCACATCGTCCAAAATACCCATGCGAGTGCGGCTGAACCAGTTGCGCCACTCTCATGGCACGCCGAAACAACCAGCGAGGGCGCTTCGAAGCAGGACGCGCCGCCCAACTCAACTTCCGAGCCTGTGAAAGTCCACACTTGCCATTCGTGCGGCTTTCCAATATCCGACAACCGACAACTGTGCGTGGAATGCGAGCGCAAGCCGGACGCTCCCAGGCCGCCAGCCCCGCAACTGTTGGCTTCGGACAGCGATCCTGGCTTTATTGAAAATCACGGATTTACCATTGCCAGCCTGCTGATAAGCGCCCTGGTAATAGCTATCATTTATTGGCTACGCTGATGTCCTTTGAAAGCTTCTATCGCGACAAGCGCGTGCTGGTAACAGGGCACACCGGCTTCACCGGCGGATGGCTGGTTGCATGGTTGAAAGGGATGGGAGCGAAAGTTTGCGGTTATGGCTTGCCGCCTTCCTCCAGGCCGAATTTCTTCGACGCTGCGCTGCTTGATCGTGGAATCAGCTCGCTGTTTGCCGACATTCGCGATCGCGAAACCCTGGCCAACGTCTTTGCCGACTTTCAGCCGGAGATTGTCTTCCACGCGGTCAGTGCCCGTGTCCCTCAAGATCCGGTCGAGTTGTTCGGGATCAACGTCGCAGGCACGCTGAATCTGCTTGAAGAAGCGCGGCTGACCGGCTCAGTCTGTAGCCTGGTGCTTCTTACCGCAATGCCTGGGTCGGGCTGGAACCCTCAGTCACAATCCAGTTGGCTGGTTTCGACTCAGTCTATCGCCGAGGCATCCGCCCTGGCCTTCGCCGAGTCCTTTTTCCGCAGCTCGCACACCAGACTCGGAATTACGCGCCTTCCCGCACTGATTGGCGGCGGTGAATGGAGCGAATTGAGCCTGGCGGGGAAGCTCGCGTTAAGCATTCTCTCTCGCGACCCGATCACACTCAGCGAGAGCGAATTCCAGTGCTGCCACGTGCTGGAGGCTGTCGCCGCCTGCCTGCAGTGCGCGGAGGAGATTTGTTCATCTTCCGGCACCCACACCATCCGAAACCTCTGCAACTCACATCAAAGCGTGACGCCGGTCGAGTTTGCTAAGAAATTCGCCGAATTCTGGGGCGAAGCGGACCTTCAGATTGAGATTCAAGAATCGGAGCCCGTCACCGCCACTGCCTGGGCCCAGGAAAGCACAGAGTGGACTCCACTCCTCTCCCCTGATCAGGCCATCTCGTGGGCTGTGGAATGGTACAAAGCGTTTTCCGCTGATCCCGCATCCGCCGTTTGTATCACCGAAAGCCAGATCGAGCGCTACTCAAAGCTTGTGTCTGACCAACTTGGCATTTCCAACGCCGCTATCGTCTAATTTTCTTTTTGAAGTTGACGATATTATTCCGCAGCAGAGCGCTTGCGGACTCCGCCTCAGGGTGACCTCAGTAATCATTGGTAAGCTGTTTCCTGCGCCTGCGCCGCACTGCCCTGTAATAATCTTTGCGTAACCGGGGGATTCTCTCGTCCGCAGAGGATGTTAGGTGCGCTCAAACCGCAAATCGGGGATCCAAATCGCGTGGAAAACGGTCACTTATCGCAGCGTGTTCCTCATTGTGACCACGATATTGGGTGCGATTGCCGTTGGTGCGCGACTGGCTTTTCCCGAGTTCACCGACCACACCGTGAAAGCGGCAAGCAGCATGTTTACCAACCTGCTGGAGCGAGTGGCCGCGCCGGAATCTTCGGGCAAAACGGCGACGACCTCGCAGCAGGCGCATATCACGGCTCTGGATGGAACCGTCCGGATCAAGAAGGCGAGCAGCAACACCTGGGTCCACGCCGATTACAGTGTGCCGCTCGAAAAAGGCGACGTCATCCAGACCAGTTCTGAGGGCATGGCCAAGATCGTCTTCAATGACGGCACGAACTACACAGTCAAGCAGGATTCATTGATTGTCATCGAGGAAAACTCCGCGAACGAGCGCCAGCAAACGAATGTCGCAGTCACGGTGAATACCGGAACCGTCGATCTCGCGACTGGTACCTACACCCAAGGCTCGACCTCGGAGGTGAAGATGGACGGCGCCACGACATCGTTCGGTCCCGATAGCGCCGCCCGTGTGAGCAAGGACCCCAGCTCGAAGCGTGACGAAGTGCTGGTGACAAAAGGAACCGGCGTGACCGAAAGGAATGGAGAGAGCACTCCGCTAGCCGCGTGGGAGAAAGTCATCTACCACCCCGGCGCGGCCCACCTTGAAAAGGTCAAGGAAATTGGGCCGCCCACGCCGATCTCACCCGCGAACATGATGCCAATATTTATTTCGCGCGAGTCCAAACCGATCGAGTTTTCCTGGACGCCGATGGCCAATGCCAAGGGTTACCGCCTGCAGATTTCACAGAATCCGTACTTTTCGTCGGTGATGGTCGATCGCAAGATCAATTCGTCGAATGTCCTGGTTTCGGGGCTGACGGAAGGACCCTACTACTGGATGGTGCGCTCCTTTGACGCTCAGGACCGAGAATCGGCCGAGAGCGAAAAAAACCGCTTTACTGTGATCGCCAAAAACGAAAATTCGGGAGCGCTCGCGCTCGAGTTGGACCCGTTCATTCAGCACGGGCACGTGATTGAGCTGACCGGCAAGACCGAACTCGGGGCGCGAATCATGGTCAACGGCCACGAAGTTCCGGTGGTGAGCACCGATGGAAGGTTCCATTACTTTACCCCGCCGCTTCCAACCGGAGAGACATTGATTACCGTGACCGCGCAGGATGCGAAGGGCGGGGTGAATACGCAACAGCAGAAGGTTGTAATCCAGTAAGGGGTTACCCCTACTGGAACTTTGCTTTTTGAAATGGCAGCTTTATTTTTAGCAGCTGGGCTGCGAAATCCTTACAATAAGGAACAAAGCCCAGGACAATTGAATGTTTTTAACGGCTCAGTTCAGGCCGGAGTGTGGCAGGAATTTAACCAAAAGTGAGACCAGCTGAGTATGTCATCTAACGGATTCCGCAACGGCTCATCGAACGGGCATAATCTGCGTTCGCTGTTTAGCCTTTTCTCCAGTGACTTGGCGATTGATCTGGGCACCGCCAACACGCTTGTTTATGCGCGCGGCAAAGGCATCGTGGTCAACGAGCCTTCGATCGTCGCGTTGAACAAGAACACCAATGAAGTCGAAGCCGTCGGCAAAGAGGCGAAAGAGATGCTCGGCCGCACCCCGGGCAACATCGTCGCCATCAAGCCGATGAAAGATGGCGTAATCGCCGACTTCAAAGTCACCGAGAAGATGCTCAACTACTTTATCCAAAAGGCGCACAACCGCAAGATGCTGGTGCATCCGCGCATCGTCATCGGCGTGCCTTCCGAGATCACGCAGGTCGAAAAGCGCGCTGTCATGGACTCCGCGTATCGCGCCAAGGCAAGTGAGGTTTATCTGGTCGAGCAAGCGATGGTCGCCGCTATCGGCGCCGGTCTGCCGATTACTGAGCCTTCCGGCAACATGGTTGTGGACATCGGCGGCGGCACCACTGATATCGCGGTCATCTCTCTTAGCGGCATCGTGTATTCGCGTTCGGTCCGTATGGCCGGTAATCAGATGGATGAAGCCATCATGAATTACCTGAAGCGTAAATATAACCTGCTGGTCGGCGAGCGCACTGCAGAGCAGATCAAGATGGAAATTGGTTCCGCTTATCCGCTCGATAAGCCACTCACCATGGAAATTAAAGGCCGCAACCTGATCGAAGGCGTGCCGAAAACGATTACGGTTGATGACAGCGAAATTCGCGAAGCGCTGAGCGAGTGCGTTTCGACGATCATGAACGCGGTTCGTGTAGCGCTGGAGCGTACGCCTCCCGAGCTTTCCGCCGACATCAGCGACCGGGGCATCGTACTAACTGGCGGAGGCGCGTTGCTGAAAAATCTCGACAAGCGCATCCGCGAAGAAACCGGC
>JBKPSP010000051.1:0-9505 GCA_046735175.1 Acidobacteriota bacterium | reverse complement strand
GTTCTGTAAGGCCCGCGACAGTTTGCTGAGTGCGGGCACTGGCTTCATTCACATGCTGACCCAGGTAGTTCAGGTGTGTCTGCATGTGCCGGAACTGCAAAGCCTCAACGCTGGAGATCCCCACGCTGGCACCAATGTTCCGCATCAGATTGAAGATGCTGGTCGCATTTCCCATGCGTTCGCGAGGGATGGGATCGTTCGTGACCGTCGTCAGCGGAACGAAAATCAGGCCAAGGCCCGCGCCCTGAATCGCAAGAGGCAGAGCGAAATCCCAAAAGCCGACATCAAGACTAAAGAACGAGACCGTAAACATGGCGGCGGCAGTCAGCAGCAACCCTCCTGCAAGCAGCTTTCGCGGGTCTGCCTTTCCTACGAGAATGCCCACTAGCGGCATGAAAACAAATGAAGCCAAGCCTCGCGGGAAATTGGTTACGCCGGCGTGTGTCGCGGTATACCCGAGCAGTTCCTGCATCATGAGCGGGAACAGCACGGTGCTTCCATACAGCACGAAGCCAACGATGGTCATCAAGAACGTTCCAACCGCGTACGATCGAAAACGAAACACGCTGAGGTCGATGATGGGGTGTGCGGTTCTCAGTTCACGGATGACAAGCCCGCCGAGCCCAACAATCGCCAGCACTGCGAGTGTAATGATGAAGCGTGAGCCGAACCAATCTTCTTCCTGGCCCTTGTCGAGCATGATCTGCAAGCCACCCATGCCCACGATGAGAAATCCGATGCCCCAGTAATCGATTCCCGTGCGCTCGCGTCGCAGATAAGGCGGATCGAAGATGAACGCCTGGGTAAGAAGGATAGCAAGCACGCCGATGGGGACGTTGATGTAGAAGACCCAGCGCCAGCTGTAGTTATCCGTGAGCCAGCCGCCGATCACGGGACCCAGCATGGGCGCGACAACAATCCCCAGAGCCCAGAACGCCATTGCCTGACCACGCTTTTGCGGTGGAAACGATTCAAGCAGCACAGCCTGTGACAGCGGCTGCAGCCCTCCACCGCAAGCGCCCTGAATAATGCGGAAGATGATCAGGAACCCCAGTGACGGCGCCAGCCCGCATAAGAACGATGCCGTGGTAAACCCAGCGACTGCCAGCAGCAACAAGCGCTTTCGTCCGAATCGCCCGGCCAGCCAGCCGGTCATCGGAAGGATAATGGCGTTTGCGACCAGGTAGGAAGTCAGCGTCCACGTGGCCTCGTCGGTAGAGGCAGAGAGGTTGCCGGCAATGTGCGGCAGTGAGACGTTCACCACCGTTGTATCGAGCACTTCCATGAATGTGCTCGACATGACCGCAATGGCGATCAGCCAGGGATTGATTTCTGCGCGGGGTTGAGGAGCGGTGCTCAATTGTGAACTTTCTGCAGTCCTGCCTTCGATAAAAATTTAATCATGAAGAACACGGAGCACCTCGAGGCAGGTTCCGTGTGATTTCCTTAGTGAACCTTCGTGTCCTTTGTGGTTATACGATTCTGGCTCTCACAACTTTAGCCGGCAGCCCGGAATCAAGCACATTGGATTCCTGTTTCTCACTCCAGGCTTCACGCGCTGAGCAGATATTCGCGACGCTTACTGTATTCTCGTCTGGCACACATGGCCGTTCAGCACGATCTACGTAGCAGTTGGCGACTGGCTCTTCCTGTCGTCAGCCTGACGGCGCTCATCGTCGTACTTCCCTTTCTCTATTACGGCATTCCGTCAGGGCACGATTTCGAATTCCACATGAATTCATGGATCGATGTTGTGGACCACTGGAAACAGGGCGTGATCTATCCGCATTGGAACGCGATGGCGCACTACGGATATGGTGAAGCGCGGTTCATTTTCTACCCGCCACTTTCCTGGGCTCTTGGGGGGATACTCGGCTTGCTGTTGCCGTGGAACCTGGTACCAGCCGCTTACATCTGGATCGTGCTGACGCTGGCCGGGTGCTCAATGTTCGTGCTGGCCCGGCGCTACTTGCCGGGATCCGCGGCGATTTGGGCGTCTGCATTCTATGCCGCGAACCCGTATCACCTCGTGATTGTCTATTGGCGTAGCGCGTTTGCTGAATTGCTGGCGGCGGTGTGGATTCCGCTTCTCGTGCTTTTGATCTTGGAGCTTGACGAACGCGGGCCACGCGCAATTGCCCCGTTTGGTTTGGTACTTGCGATCGGCTGGTTTACGAATCTGCCAAGCGCCGTAATGATGAACTATTCCCTGGCGGTATTGGCGATCTGTATCGCCGTTTGGCGGAAATCGTGGATGGTGCTCGTTTATGCCGGCGCCGCAGGTCTCCTGGGCGCAGCACTCGCGGGGTCCTATCTGCTTCCGGCGTTCCATGAGCAAAGCTGGGTCAATATTGGACAGGTCCTGGCGCCTGGAGTCAGTCCGCAAGAGAATTTTCTTTTTGCATTTACCGACGACCTTGACCACAACCGCTTCAACTTGCTGGTTTCAATCGTCGCAACCTTTGAAATCGTGACTGCGGGAGTGTTGCTGTTCATCGCCCGCCGCGGCAATCAACCAAAGCTGTGGCGTGTCATGCTGGCGTGGACCGCCGTGATGACGATTCTCATGTTCAAGCCCACTCTGCCGCTATGGATGCATTCGCCGGAGTTGCGCTTCGTCCAGTTTCCGTGGCGCTGGCTGTTGTGCCTGAATCTTCCGGTAGCAATTGGGCTTGGTCTGGCTGTGCGGCGCTGGTGGTTGCGAGCACTGGTTTGCACCGCTGCAGTTTTCGTCGTGCTGATTGGCTGGCATGCGGTCCAGGCTCCCTGGTGGGACTCCGCCGATGACATACAAGAGATGCTCGACAACCAACACGATGGCGTCGGCAACGAGGGTATCGACGAATATGTGCCCGCCAGCGTGGATCCCTACGAGGTGGACAAGAATGCCGCGCTGGCGAAATTCGAAGGTGATGGAAATGCCGCGAACGCTCAAATTTCAGTGCTGTATTGGAGGGCGGAGTCCAAGTCACTGACCGTTAAGTCGGGTTCCTCCGGCGTGATCGTCATGCGTCTGTTCAACTATCCCCTGTGGCATGCGACCGTGAATGGTCGCGAAGTCCACACCGAGAGCACGGAGACCACGGGGCAGATGTCGGTCCCGATCAACGCCGGGAATAATCAGATTCAAGTCTCGTTTCGAATGGGAACCGATCACAACCTGGGGATTGCGCTGTCGCTGATCGGCTTGTTCGTGCTGCTGCTCCTGTTCACGATCACCAAAAGGTCCAATCTGTCACCAGCATGAAGCGAGTTCTGGTTGCCACATCGAATATGGGAAAGATTCGCGACCTGCAGGGAGCAGCGCGGCACTTTGGAGTTGAGGTCCAAGGTTTGCCGAACTTCGCTTCCCTTACCCCGGTGGTCGAAGACGGGGCCACGTTCGAGGCCAATGCACGCAAGAAAGCGGAGGCATACAGTCGATGCGCGGCGGGAGAGCTCGTCATTGCAGACGACTCTGGTCTTGAAGTGGACGCGCTCGGCGGCGCTCCCGGCGTACACTCGGCGCGTTACGCCGCCGACGAGCCTCATCGAGCCGAAGCAAACACCGATGACGACGCCAACAACGCCAAGCTGATTCGCGAGATCAAGCGAGTGCCGACCGAGAAACGTACCGGCCGCTTCGTCTGTTGGATCGCGGCCGCGCAGGACGGAAGAACTCTTGCCGTATTCGAAGGCAAAGCCGAGGGAATCATTCTGGAAGAACCACGCGGATCGAACGGCTTTGGCTACGATCCGCTGTTTTACTTTCCCTCGATTAGGAAGACTTTCGCGGAACTAACCGCCGAAGAGAAGGCCAAGTACAGCCATCGCGGAGCCGCCTTCAAAAAGTTCCTCGAGTGGTGCAAGTAGCTCTCTGCGCCCTCGGCGAATTCTCAGCGCACTCTGCGGTTAAGATCTTTTGATCTACTTCAAGAACAAATCCGAAATCTTCGTTGACAACCCAATCGCATCCACATCGCTGCGATTCGTCAGCACGATCACGCTCAGGTTGTCGTTGGTGAACCGCTGGATCGAGCTTTTAAACCCCGTAGTCTCGCCGTAATGCCACATACGGCTGTGGCCTTTGTACGGATCGAGAAACCACCCGAATCCATACCACACAGGCCTGCCACCCGCGGGGTCCGCGTCTCCTGGGCCGCTGTCCCAATGCGGCGCGCCCTCTGGCGTCAGTGCAGGGATTAGCGCCGCCCGCATCTCCGGTTCACTCAGCAGCATGTGCCGGGAGAGAGCCTCGTCCCACTTCGCAAGATCATCAAGACTGGAATAGACTCCGCCGTCGCCTAAAGTCGCCGAAGTCGGACTCTGATCGGTCTCCATAATTACGCCGTTCTCGACCGAATGCCCATAAGCGCGGTTTGGCACCTCATTGCTCCCTTTAACGTAGGCAACTGTGTTGGTCATCCCCAACGGCGCAAAGAGTCGCTGATGTAAGAATTCTGGAAACGATTGACCGGAAACCTTCGCAACAATTAATCCGAGGACCACATATCCAGAGTTGCTGTAAGCCCAATGATTGCCTGGGGCGAACTTCCCGCGCTGTTCGGCCTCAAGCAACTTGAGGACCTCCGCATCCGTGATCTGGTGCGTGACCGTCCACGGCTGCGGCTTTCCGGCTTTGTTCATGAGATCTTCGTAATCGGGCAAGCCTGAAGTGTGGTTCAGCAACTGATAGACGGCGATCGTGCGTCCGTATGCCGGAAATTCCGGAAAGATGTCGGTGAGGCGTTCGTCGTACCGCAGCTTGCCATCATGCACGAGCAGCATGATCGCCATCGCGGTGAACTGCTTCGTGCAGGAGGCGAGACGAAAATTCGTCGCCGAGTCAATCTTCGTGTGTGATCGCAGATCACGCACGCCACGAGTAAGTAGAAGGTTGCTGCCGTGCGTTCGCACTAGAACAGCAATGCCGGGTCCATCAGCAGGCACAGTGCGCTCCAGTAAACCTGTAACTGTTTTTTCAGGAGATTCGGCCACGGATGTCGAGACGAACACGGATGCGATCAACGCAGCACCCACCACGGTTCGTAGAAACAAGTTGAACTGCCGCACCGCGGCAGTATACGCAATCCTCTCCAAGATATAATGGTCAGTGGCTTCAACCGTCAGTTCATCCCCGGTTGACATCAAGAGCGGCGTTGCTCCGCTGCGCGCGGGCCAGGGACATTCCTTTTTTCTACGCCGCCTGCATTC
The DNA here is from genome assembly GCA_046735175.1 of Acidobacteriota bacterium. GTDB lineage: Bacteria > Acidobacteriota > Terriglobia > Terriglobales > Acidobacteriaceae > Gp1-AA145. The sequence goes on along the minus strand of JBKPSP010000051.1, from coordinate 4,312 downwards.
GCTGACCGGGATCATCCCGATCGGCTTGTTTCTGGTCGAGCACTTCGTCTCGAACGCGTTTGCCACCAAAGGGCCGGGCGCCTACACAAAGCAGGTGGAGTTCCTGAGTGGCGTGCCTTTCGTTTTTCTTCTGGAGTTGTTCGGGATTTGGATTCCCATCGGCTACCACGCCGTCTACGGCTTCTACATTTGGTTTCGCGGCGAAGGCAATGTGGCCGAGTACCCCTGGGCAGGCAACTGGATGTACTCGGCGCAGCGCTGGACCGGCGCGGTGGCGTTCTTTTACATGGTCTGGCACACCTGGCACCTGCGATTCACCGCGCCTTACATATTGGAAAATCCTGGCATTGCGTTCGGGAAAGTTCAGCATGAACTCATTCATCCCTGGGCCCTGGCGTTTTACGCTGTAGGAATCGTTTGCGCGTCGTGGCACTTTGCCTACGGATTGTGGCTGTTCGCGGCGAAATGGGGGATCACGCAAGGCCCGATTTCCCGACGGCGCTGGGGATATGTGTGCTTTGCAATCGCGGTCACATTCATCGTTGTTGGCTTCGTAACGCTAACCGCATTCAGAACGACTCCTCAGCAGCCGTATCAACCGACCGGCGGAGAAACGGATACGTTCACAATGCGGTGAGGCTTTGATTTACCACAGAGGCACAGAGGCACAGAGACACAGAGGAATCGCTAATTAAAGAAACTGAGGGAGGATGAAACGCAGTCTCAATATCCAAATTTACCCAATCCCCAAATTGTTTTCTCTGTGTCCCTGTGTCTCTGTGGTGAAAAGAATTTGAATGGCTAATCCCAAAATCATCGTCGTCGGTGGCGGACTCGCCGGGCTCGCGGCGGTCATCAAGATCGCCGAGATGGGCGGGCATGTCGATCTCTTCTCCGTCGTACCGGTCAAGCGCTCGCATTCCGTTTGCGCGCAGGGCGGAATCAATGCTGCTAAGAACCTCAAGGGCGAAGGCGACTCCTGCTGGCAGCACTTCGACGATACCGTCTATGGCGGCGACTTCCTCGCCAACCAACCCCCAGTCAAGGCCATGTGCGAGGCGGCGCCCGCAATCATCGATTTGCTCGACCGCATGGGCGTGCCCTTCAATCGCACGCCGGAAGGTCTGCTCGATTTCCGCCGCTTCGGTGGAACTCTGCATCACCGCACCGCCTTCGCCGGAGCAACCACCGGCCAACAACTTCTTTACGCGCTCGATGAGCAAGTTCGCCGATACGAGTCTGAAGGCAAAGTCACGAAATACGAGTCCTGGGAATTCCTGTCCGCCGTGCTCGATTCGCGACGCATCTGTCGCGGCGTTTGCGCCATGGATCTACGAACCATGGAAGTTCGCACCTTCCCTGCCGACGCAATCATCATGGCGACAGGAGGCATCGGCGCAATCTTCGGCAAGAGCACGAACTCAGTCGTTTGCACAGGATCCGCGCAGTCCGCGCTGTATCAGCAGGGATGCTATTACGCCAACGGCGAGTTCATTCAAGTCCATCCGACGTCGATTCCCGGCGAAGACAAGCTCCGCCTGATGTCAGAATCGGCCCGCGGAGAAGGCGGGCGCGTTTGGGTCCCAAAAAACCAAGGCGACAAGAGAGACCCGAAGGCGATCCCGGAAAAGGAACGTTGGTACTTCCTCGAAGATTGGTATCCCAAGTACGGCAATCTTGTGCCGCGCGATGTCGCCACGCGTGCGATCTTCAAAGTTGTTTTCGAGCACAACCTTGGCATCGATGGCAAGCCGATGGTCTACCTCGACCTGACGCATGTCGATCGCGCCACCCTCGACCGCAAGCTCGAAGGCATTCTCGAAATCTACGAGAAGTTTGTGGGCGACGACCCGCGGACCACGCCCATGAAGATTTTCCCCGGCATGCACTACACCATGGGCGGGCTGTGGGTCGATTTCAGTCAGGCGACAAACATTCCCGGAATCTTCGCCGCCGGCGAATGCGAATATCAATATCACGGAGCGAACCGCCTAGGAGCGAATTCGCTGGTCTCCTGCATCTTCGGCGGATTCACCGCCGGCCCGAATGCCATGCGCTACGCCAAAAGTCAGCAGTCCGCAAACGGCAACGGACATTTCGAGAACGAGCGCAAGCGCCAGGAAGAAATTAATTCGCGCCTGATGAAATCAGAAGGCATCGAGAATCCCTTCCGATTGTGGCGCGAACTTGGCGAGTTGATGACGAAGGACTGCACCGTCATCCGCTACAACAAGAATCTGGAACAGACTGACGCGAAGCTGGTTGAATTTCTCGAGCGGTTCCAGCGGATCAACTTGAGCGACCGCTCAATGTGGGCCAACACTTCGTTCGCATTTACGCGGCAGCTCTACAACATGCTGCAACTCTCACGCGTGATCGCGCAGGGCGCTCGCATGAGAGATGAATCGCGCGGGGCGCATTACAAGCCCGACTTCCCGGAGCGCGACGACAAAAATTGGCTCAAGACAACTAAGGCCTACTTCGCTCCCGACGCCGATGAGCCGAAGTTTGAGTTCGAGCCGGTGGATGTAAGCCTGATTCCGCCGCGAGCGCGAAAATATTGATTTGGTTCATTCTCCCAATTCAGGCCATTCCGGAAATCGACAAAAGAAAAAATTCGTAAAAGCGATGGCCCCCGGGCGTCCTCCATCGTATAATTCGCGCGAATTTCGCCGGAGGCACCGCCATGACGTTTGATTCCATTCTCTGGCCGGGAATGCATGAAGTTCTCGCCGCGGCTCGTCGAAACCAAATTGCAATTTGCACCAGCCTGCTCGTGCTGTGTCTCTCCTCCACGCAATTTTCGCTCGCGGGCGAAAGCTCCTACACCGGTCCTGGTAGCGGCGCTCAACACTATTACTGCTCGTCAGATCCAGCTCAAGGCACGATTTTCTTCAGCTCGGCCTTTGACACGAACGCCGACAACTCCAAAGTCTCAGAAGCCTTCAAGCAATCCCTGGCTGACGAGTACGCCTACGAAGGCGACGTACTTTGCTTCGGAAAATTCAAAACCCTCGATGCCGCACAAGCTGGCGAAAAGAAGAGGGTCACAGATCTGCAAGCAGCCAAGAAAGCCAAAGTCGTCGAAACCGGCTGGGCGTTCGGACCATCCGCCAGCGCGGGAACCTCGGCCGCCGGTTCACCGGCTGCACCTTCTACGAACCCACTCGCTTCACCGGCGCAACCCTCCGGTCCGCCGACCGCGCAAGCCGCCGCCCCTCCGCCACAAAATGCGCCTGCACTGGGGACAACTCTGGGCGTCAGATTGGCAGAGCAGGTTGACTCGGCCAAGTATTCCGGGCAGCCGTATCGCGGCGTGGTCACGAAGGCAGCCGACGCAGGCAATGGCGTCACTATACCCGCCGGTTCGATGGCGATGATCGCGCTCGTACACAGCCAGTCGGGATGGGTCGCTCAGCTACAGCAGCTCACAGTCAAGGGACAACCGATGAATGTGAGCAGCGCTCCGGCAACCATGATGAATTCCGCCCAGAGCGCTGCTTCCAACGCTGTGAACACGGTTTCTTCAGCGCTTGGCGGTTTTGGATTCGGCCACAAGAAACCGAACACTCCCTCAGCAGGAGAAGCTATCGCCTCCGGTCAGCACGTTTTCCTTCCCCCCGGGACACAGCTGCAATTTGTGTTGAATGGGGCATCGCCGGCCACGAATGCCGCTATGTCGGGCGGAATGCCAAGCGCTGCAGGTATGCCGAACATGCCGCACCCGACTGGAGGCCTGCATCCGATTGGAGTCGGAACCCCTGCCATGAACTCAGCGGCTTCCTCAAACGCGGGCGCGTCCATGCCCATAGGAAACCTTACGGCGAAGATTACCGAAACGCTGCTTGGACCGAAGAGCCCTTCGTTTGTCGTCAGCCCTGACGGCGGGCATTACGCTGCTTTTTCAATGCACGGCAGCCGCGAGGTAGTGGTGATTGATGGCGTCGATGGCCCCGAGTTCGACCATGCTATTGCTCAAAATGGCGGCCACAGCTTCGATGTATTGTTCACCCCGGATGGAAAGCACTCAGCGTACGTTGCGCCACGTGCCGACGACCTCATTATGGTGCGCGATAACAAAGAAGCATTTGTGATTGTCAACGTAGGGCCAAAGAGTGTTAAAGGCATCTCGCCAATTAACCAATCGGGCAAGCACGGCTGGAACATCGGAGGACCCAACGAAAACGTGCCCGCTCATGCCTGCATCATCAGCCCAAGTGGCGCGCATACCGCTGTAATCGTGGTGGATTCTTCCGTTAGTCCGCCTTCAACGTACATGCTGCTTGATGGTGTAAAAAGCGAGGCCTACGCC